>NZ_JASGSR010000198.1:0-9801 GCF_040446015.1 Bradyrhizobium sp. INPA03-11B | reverse complement strand
GGTCAATCAGGCTTTTCTCGACTACGGCTATAGCGGGCTGTCGATGGTCGGGTTGGCCAAGGCCTGCGGTTTCACGCAGCGCGCGCTGTACTACTACTTCAGCAACAAGGAAGAGGCGTTTCGCGCCGTCATTGCGCATCGCCACGTCGAGGACGTCGCGCTCGCGCTGGAGGCCGGCCGGTCGGTGCGGGCAAAGGGCGGCGGCGCGCTGGATATCTTCGCGACGATTCTCGACGTCCGCTACGGCGAGACGCGGCGCCGCCTCACCGGCTCGCCGCACACCGTCGAGCTCAATGCCGAGGCGTTCAAGCGCTGCCGCGATCTGATGATCAAATCCGCCGTCTCGTTCCAGGCTGATCTGGAAAAACTGGTGATCGCCTTGCAGGCCGCACGGCTGCTGAAGCTGAACGGCGAGTTCACGCCGGAGCAGATTGCACAGGCGCTTGCCGACGGCGCCCGCGCCGTCAACCAGGCGCTGCCGCCGATTGCGCGCGACGACTTCTCGGCCCGCTACCGCCAGATGTGCGCGATGGTGCTCTACGGCTGCGCCGTGATGCCGAAGCGGAAGTAATCCGCGCTAGCGCCCACGCGCCGTCGTTCCAGATCAGCAAATCCCTCCGACAATCGACCGTCAGGCGCCGGCGTTTCGCCGGCCCGCCGACAAGTTTTGACACGTGTTATCTATTTCATATTTTACATGACTATGTGAAATATACGATATTGCATCGCAAGAACCTTTGGAGAGTCTCGAATGGCTGACATGGGGCAAACGGACGATCCGGCCGATCGTCGCGCGATCCGGCATGCGCTGGACCGATGTGATCAGCCTGCGCGCATTGAGAAGATAATTTCCGTCGACTTCGCCAGAACCGCGCTGGCGCTTCGCCCGGTCTCGGCACCGCCGATTTCCTTCCCGGCGAGGCGCGCTCTGACGCAGAGCGAGGGGTCATGCACGATGCGCACAACGCTTGAGGACAGCCCGCACACGCGTGCCGGCGATGCCGTGGACCAGGCCGCAGCGATCGAGCTCGCCCGTCGGGGCGCTCCGGCGACCGGCAATCGCGGCTGGGCGCCGCTGCTCGAAGCCTGCCTTGCCGACTTCAAGGACGCGACCGAGGCCGGTGATACCGCGAGCATCCCTGCGCTGGTCAAGATCATCGCCGACCTTGCGCTGATCGAGCGCGGCGCGATCAGGCCGGGCAGCCGCCGCGCGCAACAGGCGCTGCGCGGCGGCCGGCTCAGCCTCGCGCGCCGTCTGATCACGCGCCACCTCGCCAAGCCGGCGCTGTCGCCGGGGATGATCGCCGAGATGCTCGGCGTCTCGGTTCGCTACCTGCACGTCCTGTTCGAAGCGACGGGGGCGAGCTTCTCGCAGACCGTCACCGCGCAGCGCCTGAGCGAAAGCCGCAGGCTGCTGTGCGAAAAGCCGCCGCGGCCGATCGCCGATGTCGCGCTCTCCTCCGGGTTCGGCAGCCTGGCGACGTTCTACCGGATCTTCAGCGCGTCCGAAGGACTGACGCCGGGCGAGTACCGGGCCGCGGGGCTCTAGCCGCGACGACGACCTGATGAGGCCTTACGGCCACAGTTGGCTCCATTTCTTCAGCAAGTGCGCTTTGGATCGACGGGATGCGCGCACTGAGAAGACACCGCACGACCGTTGCACCAGAAACAACCAGTTACAATGGCAGGCGGGGGCAAGGTCATGGCGAGCAGCGGCAGGCCGGAGATGTGGCGCGGCGCGCTGCTTGGATCGGTGTCGTTGATCGCGCTGAGCTCCACGGCGGAGGCCGCGGTCTATTGCTCGGGCGTCGGCACCGCCAACGTGCTGTGCGACGCCACCCATCCCTCGGACGGCGGACTCTACGCGAGCTACAACGGCGATCTCACCGTGAACGTCAACGCTGGCGCCGGGATTAACTCCCGTGGCGTAGTCGTGAGCGCCAACGGCAGCATCACATTCAATCACAACGACCCCGCAGGCATCACGGGATCCCTGGCCAACGGCATCCAGCTCCTCGGCACTAGCCAAGCCCCGATCACCTACACGGGATCGGCCGACGTCACCGCCAACTGGTACGCAATCCAGGTCTCGGCCAGCGGTCCGGTCTCGATTACCCAGACCGCCGGCACGGTCTCGGCCAACACCGGCATCAGTGTCTCGAGCGCAGGACCGGGAGGTACCGTCAACATCAACACCGTTGGCAGCCAGATCGTGGCACCGAACGGCACTGGAATCTTCGTCGACACCCGCGGCAGCCAATCCGACGTCACGATCGCGACGGGCGCAGTCACCGGCAACACCACCCAAACCGGCGGCGGGATTTACGTCCGGATGGGACAGAGCACCCAAACTGCGCGCAATCTGTCCGTCACGACCAATGGCGCGATCGTCGGGGGCATCTATCTCCAGAATGGTGGCATCGGCACCGTCGACCTCACCACCAATGCGAGCGTCGTCGGGGGCATCTACCTCCAGGCCAGCAATTCGGCCAACACCAATGCGTTCACGGTGAAACTCAATCAGGATGTCAGTGGCGACGTCAGTCTGCTGAACTACGGCTCCGGCACCAACACGATCCGGACACGCGGCATCACGGGCGGGACGCTTTCCGTGTCCGGCCGCGGCAGCAACAGCAGCCTCGTCGTGGACGGCAATATTGCCAAGGGCAACGGCCCCGACACGTTCTTTTACGGCGCCCTGGCGTCTGTCGGTTTCTCCGCCGCCGCCGGTGCCAACACTGCAACGTTCAACGGCGATATTTCTGGAACCTTCGACACCAGGACTTCCGTCTCCCATACGTCCTCTGGCGGCGCCGCCGGCCTTTCCGTCGGATTGGGAAGCACATCCAGTGACGGCTCGGCGACGCTGAACGCTAACGGATCGATCTCGGTCACGGGCATGTCGCGGTCCGGCGACACCGCAAATGTGACCGGAGCTTCCCTGGGAGCCTCCGGCGCAGTTCCGGTTGACTTCAATCTGCACGGCGCGGTGACGGCAACATCGATCAGCGACACCGCATCTAAGGTCGTCGGCATCAGTGCACTCCAAACCGATCTGAGCACGGTCCGGTTGACGGCCGATGGCGCAGTGACGGCGACCGCGATCGGCGCCGGCAGCACGGCCACTGGAATTAGCGGTTCAACCACCAGCTTTGCGCCGACCATCATCAACACCGGCACGCTCACGGTTCGCGCCAATGGCGGCGTGACCGCGACCTCGGACGGCGCCGCGACCGGCATCACGCTGAGCCGCGGCAGCGCCATCTCTTTCGCGACCGCCGGGCTCGGCGGCATCGATCTCGTCAGCAAGGGGACGGTAAGCGCCACCTCGACGAGCGCGGCGGCGATCGGCATCAAGGGCATCATCACCAATGGCGCCGACAATTCGGCAACGCTGGCGCTGCGCGCCGAGGGCAATGTCATTGCGAGCGGCAAGGCCGGAAGCTACGGCATCTTCGCGCAGCGCGACGGTCTCGGCGACATCAAGATCGACGCTCTCGCCGGCGTGCAAAGCTCTGGTATCGGCATCTCCGCCTCGCGTTCGACACCCGGCAACATCTTCATCACGACCGGCACCTCCGTCACCGGCACCACCGGCATCGTGACATCGGGCGGCACCACCACGCTCGTCACCAACGGCGCCATCACCGGCACAGGCGGCACCGCCGTCCGGCTCGGCGGCACCAACGATTTGCTGCAAGTCCTGTCCGGCACCGTGTTCAACGGCAACATCGTCGGCAGCGGCACCAGTATCGTGCAGTTCGGCGGCACGACCGCCGCGAGCTTCGACCTGTCGAAACTCGGCACCGGCTTCGCCAATTTCGGGGTTCTCGCCGGCTCGAACTGGAGCTTTACCGGCAACTCGAACTTTGCCGGGTCTGTCAACGTCGACAGCGTGTTCATCCTCAACGGCGCGATGCCGAACGCCAGCGTCACGGTCGGCCCGAACGGCACGCTCGGCGGCAACGGCACCATCGGCAACACTGTGATCAGCGGCACGCTGTCGCCCGGCAATTCGCCGGGGACCATCACGATGGCGAGCCTGACCATGACCGCGGCGGCGACTTATCTGGTGCAGGTCACCAACACGATCAGCGACACGGTGAACGTGACCGGCGCGGCCAACATCGCTGGCAACGTCATCGTGCAGCCGCTCGAACGCATCACCAGGAAGACCACCTACACCATCGTCAATGCGGGAACGCTGAGCGGCACGTTCGGCTCGGCAAGCCTGTTGCTCGCCAACAACCTCGCGCGCAATCCGGTGCTGAGCTATGTCGGCAACGACGTGCTGCTGTCGGTCGATCCCGGCCTGCTCTCCCCGATCCTGCCGGCCAATGCCGGCGTCAATCACAGGAGCGTCGCGGGCGCGATCGACAACGGCCTGCTCGGCGGCGCCAACCTCTCCAGCGCCTTCAGCGCGATCTTCAACCTGTCGGGCGACAATCTCCTGAACGGCCTGACCCAGCTCTCGGGCGAGAGCGCGGCCGGATCGCAGCAGACCACGTTCAACGCCATGAACCAGTTCATGGGCACGATGCTCGATCCCTTCGTCGACGGCCGCGGTGCGACGGCGCTGCCGACCGGGTCAGCCGCTTACGCCGACGACAATTCCCTGGCCTATGCGGCAAAGCATCCGACCAGCGACGCCACCGCCGCGATCTACCGCAAGGCGCCGGTTGCCCAGGTCTATGATCCGCGCTGGAGCATGTGGGCGGCGGCTTACGGCGGCTCACAGTCCACCGACGGCAACACCGCGCTCGGCTCGAACAACACCACGAGCCAGGTGTTCGGCACCGCGGTAGGTGCCGACTACCGCTCCTCCCCGAACACCATCGTAGGCTTCGCGCTCGCCGGCGGCGGCACCAATTTCAACATCGCCAACAGCGGAGGCGGCCGCTCCGACCTGTTTCAGGCCGGCGCCTTCATCAGGTACAATATCGGCGCGGCCTATCTCGCCGGCGCACTGGCCTACGGCTGGCAGGATGTCACGACGGATCGCACCGTGATGGTCGGGAGCGTCGATCGCCTGCGCGCCGAGTTCAAGGCCAATGCTTGGTCGGGCCGCGCCGAGGGTGGCTATCGCTTCGTCGCGCCATGGATCGGCGGCATTGGTCTTACGCCCTACGCCGCCGGCCAGTTCACGACGTTCCAGCTTCCCGGCTGTGCCGAGCAGGCCATCGTCGGCGCCAACACCTTTGCGCTCGCCTACAACGCCAAGAGCGTCACCGACAGCCGCAGCGAGTTCGGCCTGCGCGCCGACAAATCCTTCGCGCTGTCAGATGCGGTGCTGACGCTGCGGGGCCGCGCAGCCTGGGCGCATGATTTCAATCCGGACCGCAGCATTGCCGCGACATTCCAGACCCTGCCCGGTGCAAGCTTCGTCGTGAACGGCGCGGCACAGGCCTCCGACTCCGCCCTCACCACCGCCTCCGCCGAACTGAAATGGGCGAACGGCTGGTCGGCACTAGCAAGCTTCGAGGGCGAGTTCTCCAACGTGACCCGCTCCTATGCCGGCAAGGGCGTGGTCCGCTATGCATGGTAATGCACGTTGCGGCGAGCATGCCTCTGCGTGATTTCGGAATATTAGAAATATATTCGTGAGTTGCCCGACGTGTCAACTGGCCTGGTCGAACGCCGGCCACCGCCCCTCCTTTGCATGGGGTTGTTTTCGATATTTTGGCGACGCGCCTCCCCCGCAAAGGCGGCGCCTGCCCCCGCCGGAGACCTCGTCATCGGACCCGGGACTGGCGATTCATTTGACCGCCAAATGACGGAAATGACGGTTATTTTGGCCAAAACGTTAAGCTTTTTCGCCTATCCGGCCGGTTCCAAGATTGACTTTACCGGTTTCGCCCCTATGTTGCGGGGCAACGCGGCCCTCGGATCGAAACGCGATTCGTCAGGTTTGCCGTCCGTCAGCGTTAGTCAGAGCCCCCGAGCTTTATAGAAAAGCGAGCCGTTTCGGGGCCGAACGCGACAGCCTTTTACCTTCGATTCCGAACGGCGGTTTCGACCAGAGGCTCAATGTCTTTTTCCAATCTAGGCCTGTCCGATAAGGTCCAAGCCGCAGTTGCGGCCACCGGTTACACCACCCCCACCCCCATCCAGGAACAGGCAATCCCGCACGTTCTCGCCCGGCGTGACGTCCTTGGCATTGCCCAGACCGGCACCGGCAAGACTGCTGCCTTCGTTCTCCCGATGCTCACCATCCTCGAGAAGGGCCGCGCCCGGGCACGGATGCCGCGCACCCTGATCCTCGAGCCGACCCGCGAGCTTGCCGCGCAGGTGAAGGAGAACTTCGACAAATACGGCGCCGGGCAGAAGCTCAACGTCGCCCTCCTGATCGGCGGCGTCTCGTTCGGCGACCAGGACTCCAAGCTGATGCGCGGCGTCGACGTCCTGATCGCAACGCCCGGCCGCCTGCTCGACCACACCGAACGCGGCGGACTGCTGCTCACCGGCGTCGAGCTGTTGGTGATCGACGAAGCCGACCGCATGCTCGACATGGGCTTCATCCCCGACATCGAGCGCATCTGCAAGCTCGTCCCGTTCACGCGGCAGACCCTGTTCTTCACCGCGACGATGCCGCCGGAAATCAGCCGCATCACCGAAGCCTTCCTGCATAACCCGGCCCGGATCGAAGTCTCCAAGCCCGCGACAACAGCGGTGACCGTGACCCAATCCCAGGTGCCGGCCGGCCGCGAGCCGCACGAGAAGCGCGAGATCCTCCGCCGCCTGCTGCGCGATGCCAAGGACCTCAACAACGCGATTATCTTCTGTAATCGCAAGCGCGAAGTCGCCGTCCTTCACAAATCACTGCAGAAGCACGGCTTCAGCGTCGGCGCCCTGCACGGCGACATGGACCAGAGCGCACGCATGGCGGCGCTCGATCAATTCCGCAAGGGCGAGCTGCCCCTGCTGGTGGCCTCCGACGTCGCCGCCCGCGGCCTCGATATCCCGGCCGTCAGCCACGTCTTCAATTTCGATGTGCCGCATCACCCCGATGACTACGTCCATCGCATCGGCCGCACCGGCCGCGCCGGGCGTACCGGCACCGCGATCTCCATCGTCACCCCGCTCGACAGCAAGTCGATGGCCGCGATCGAGAAGCTGATCGGTCAGCAGATTCCGCGCACCGAGGGCGACTATACCGTTCACAGCGACGCCTCCGACGAGGACGCCGCGCCGCGCCGCTCGCGCAGCCGCGAAGGTTCGCGCGATGGTGCCCGCGGCGGCCGCAAGCCGCGCCGTGAACGCGAGGCGCGCGAGCCGCGTCACGACCAAGAGCCCCGCCAGGAGCGTGCAGCCAAGCCGGAGCGCGAGCCGCGCCACGGCCGTGGCTCTTCGCCCCAGGCAGCCCCGTCGCACGTCCCGTCAATCGGGCGTGCCGAGCCGCGGCGGCCGCAGCGCGATGTCGACCACGAGCCCGCCGATCATTCGCACCTGCCTGCCTTCCTGCTGCGACCGGTGCGCGCACGCGCCTAAGGATTGCTGTGTTGCCGCC
Organism: Bradyrhizobium sp. INPA03-11B; assembly: GCF_040446015.1. NCBI lineage: Bacteria > Pseudomonadati > Pseudomonadota > Alphaproteobacteria > Hyphomicrobiales > Nitrobacteraceae > Bradyrhizobium > Bradyrhizobium sp. INPA03-11B. The sequence continues at coordinate 2,294 of NZ_JASGSR010000198.1, read as the reverse complement.
GCATCAGCGGCGGCTTCCGGACAGTCGATGTTGCCGCCGGCCGTCGCCGCACGCGCTGATCTCCCGCGTTTGAAACAAATGCGCACCATTCTCGCATCGCGTTGACACGCAAGCGAAAAGCTTCCGAAAGCCGCGCGCGAACACGACGGCGTCGGGCGCATTGAGCGATAGTCGCGGCCGGCATCCCGTAGTTCTACTGTTTACCTTGCCTTCACTCTCGTCCCGTACCCTCGCCCCCATAATTTAGTCATTGCTGCCGGACATGACCGGCATTGGTGCATTGAGGACGTAACAGTGGTCAAACTGCTGGACGAACACGAACGTACGTTGGCCTTTGCCGAAGTCGCGCTTGGTCAGATCCGCTCGCTTCGCCAGACTGCCGTCCCCCGCAACTATGAGATCTGGTACGTCTACGCGACCGGATACAACGCACCGCTCAACAAGGTCATCAACGAGACGCTGGCGCGCAGCGGCAAGCTCTCTGAATCCGATCTCGAGCAGATCTACGAAACCTACCTTTCGCACATCAAGACCTCCGACCGCATCGACAAGGTCGGCGCCCGCGTCATCGGCGAGATCGATGCCGTCATGAAGCTGATCACCGATGCGCTCGGTGTGTCCGCGACCTATGACGCCAGCCTCGTCGGCGCCAGCGACCGCCTCTCGACCGCAACGACGCGCGACCAGATCAAGACCATCGTCGAGGGGCTCGCCAAATCGACCCGTGAGATGCGCGAGACCAATCAGGCGCTGGAGAACCGGCTCGCGCTGTCCAAGTCTGAGATCAACGAGCTGCAGCACAGCCTGGAGGCGATCCGCGCCGAGAGCCTGACCGATCCGCTCACCGGTCTCGGCAACCGGAAATATTTCGACCGCTCGATGGACATGGCGGTGCAGGCCGCGCTGGCCAGCGGCGAGCCGCTGTCGCTCCTGATGTTCGACATCGACCACTTCAAGTCGTTCAACGATTCCTACGGCCATCTCACCGGCGATCAGGTGCTGCGCCTCGTGGCGCAGTCGCTGAAGCAGACCATCAAAGGCCAGGACATCACCGCCCGCTACGGCGGCGAGGAATTCGCTGTCGTGCTGCCCAACACCGCGCTGCGCCAGGCGCTGACGGTCGCCGACCATATCCGCCGGGCCGTGATGGCCAAGGAGCTGAAGAAGAAGTCGACCGGCGAGATCCTCGGCCGCGTCACGATCTCGGTCGGCGTATCCATGCTGAAGCCGGCCGACGACACGGATTCGCTGATCGAGCGCGCCGATGCCTGCCTCTACGCCGCCAAGCGCGCCGGCCGCAACCGCGTGATCTGCGAAGCCGATCCGGAATTCAGCGCCGAGACGCAATCGCGCGTGGCGTGATCTGATCGCCTCATGTGAGGCCTTGGACCACGCGCCCGGCTCTACCCACGTCATTGCAAGCGAAGCGAAGCAATCCATCGCGTCGCATATCTGGAGCGATGGATTGCTTCGTCGCTATCGCTCCTCGCAATGACGTGGAGGGATTTCGCCCCTCAGCAATCAGGATGGTCTTCTTTTCTGTGTCCGCTTCTTTGAAGGTCGCTTTGCCGCAGACTTCCGCACTGCCGCCTTGTTGCCTGCAACCTTCTTTGCAGCAGCCTTCTTCGTCGGCGCCTTCGCCTTTCGCGTAGCCGGTCGTTTCCTTGGCCGCTTGCGCAGCGCTGCGCGTTGGGCGGCGCCGAGCGCCGAGCGCGCCCAGACCGCGAGCTCCTCGGAATCATCGAACAAGCGCGCCGGTAGCTGCCAATATGAGTTCACTGTCACGGTCTTGGCGCGCGTCTGGTACTGGAACGGCCCGCAGCCTTCCGCCTCGAATTGCGGGATGGTCTCTTCGTCGGCGCGGAAGTAGAGCCCGGCACGCAACGCGAGCGCGAAATTGGTGCCGTCAGCGGAAATGCCGTAGCCGGAGAACATCCGGCGCAGCGTGACCGGGCCGAAATCGGCGAACAGGTCGGTCAGGAATTCGCGGTCCATGTGCCCATCGCCCCGCTTTGCGCGCTCAGGGGAGGAGCGCGTCTCCATCCACGTTATTGCGAGCCAACGGGTCGCGCGAACGCGCGCCCGATGACAGGCTCCGCGAAGCAATCCATCCAACCGGGTATGCGGACCCATGGATTGCTTCGTCGCTATCGCTCCTCGCAATGACGCCGGATGGAATTGGTGGGTGCGCCGCAGAGACCGGCGTTCTCTTGATCTTCTAGGTGGTGTGGACTCTAAGGATTCCCTTTTGAGAGCAAATCAGATTCAAGGCTTCTTTTGGGAGGCAGTCTTGG
>NZ_JASGSR010000197.1:0-9916 GCF_040446015.1 Bradyrhizobium sp. INPA03-11B | reverse complement strand
GGTACCGGGTTTGCGAGCTACGACGTGAACGGTCATCTCGGCCTGATGGTGGCGAACCACGCAACGCTCAACGCGGTGATGCCCGTCTATCGTTTCACCGAGACGGCGGTGAATCTGGCGAGCGGAAGCGATCCGTCGTCGGCCCTGACGCTCTGGCTGCCGCCGCTCTACCAGGAGGATCCGGTTGGCGCGCGCATGATCCGCCGCGGCGGCGCCGACCTGACGTTGCAGTCGAACCTCGATCAGACCAGAGGAACGCTGACGATCGGCACGCAAGCGAGCGTGACGGTCGATCCCGGGCATGCGATCACGCTGCGCAGCCCAGGCCAGATCAATATCGACGGCCGCCTGACGGCTGCCGGCGGCCGGATCGATGTCCTTCAGAATGGCAGTCCCGGTGATCCCTATATCGGCGCGCGGTCGATCTGGCTCGCCGGCAACGCCGTCCTCGACGTCGCGGGGCAAAGCGCCGTGGCGATCGATCGCTCCGGTCGCCGCTATGGCTTCGCGGACGCCGGCGGCAGGATCACGCTGGGTGACGACAGCGAGGCCCCCGGCGTGGTCGCACCGGCCGGCAGCGGCTTTGTCATCCTGCGGCCCGGCGCGCGTCTCGACGCCTCCGGCGCCAGTGCAGTCATCGATGTGGTGGATGCCGGAGCCGGTTCGAACTCCGTGCATCCGCTCACGCTGGCGGGCGCGGGCGGCAGCATCGCCATCAGCGCGCTGAGCGGCTTCTATCTCGATGGCACCATGACGGCACGGGCCGGCGGCGAGGGTGCTGCCGGCGGTACGCTGTCGCTGGCCCTGGTGACGCCGAGCTACAGCAATCCGGACAGTCGGCCGGCGCCGAACGAGGTGCGCAAGTTCCGCATCCTCGAGGTCGCGGCGCAAGCTGGCGCGAGCGGCCTTGCGCCGGATTTGGCGTGGGGCGCGCCTGACCCGGCTTTGCAGTTTGGGCACGGCCGCATCGGCGCCGACCAGGTTGCGAATGGCGGCTTCGCCAACCTCCGCCTTTACTCGGAGACCATCGCATTCGACGGCGACGTCCAGCTCAAATTGCCGCAGAGCCTCAGGATTTACGGCAACCTCGTTGCCAAGGGAGGCAACGAACGGATCGACCTTGCGGCGCCTTACGTCTCATTCGGCAACGTCTCGTTCTCGCCGAGCGAAGGGGCGATCGAGCCCCGTCCGGGCAGCGTGACCGGGGGCAGGCAACCCGGCTTCGGCACGACGCTGGGCGCGCAGCTGGCCAAGACGGGCACCGCGCAGCTGACAGTCAATGCCGATCTGGTCGATCTCGCCGGCTCTTTCGAGCCGCTCAACACCGCAATCATCCAGGCGGATAAGTCGACATCGGTGCTGACCAGCATTGCCGGCATCGATCAGGTCCGTGTGGTCAGCCGAGGCGACATCCGTGTTACCGGCGACACCTATGGCTCCCGCACGCTGGAGCTCGATGCCGCACAGATTTATCCCGTCAGCAATGCCAAGGTGCTCGTCGCGGCAAGTGAGCTTGTGCGGTTCGGCCGCACCACTGCCGATGCACCGGCGCAGCCGTTCTCGGTATTTGGCCGGCTTGCCATCTACGGCAAGACAATCGAGCAGGGCGGCATCGTGCGTGCGCCGCTTGGCACGCTCATTCTCGGCGGCTCGGCCATAGCAAAGAATCTGGCGGGCGCGCAGCAAATCGACTTGCTGCCCGGCAGCATCACGTCGGTGAGCGCCGCGGGGCTTGCGATGCCCTATGGCGGCACCGTCGACGGCATCGTGTACAATTACAACGGGGCCGCGGTGACGCAGGCCATCAACGGCATTAACGCGTACGGCGAAGTGATCGGCGGCATCAGCCTGTCCGGTCCGGCGGTGACGGTCGCCAGCGGTGCACTGCTCGATCTCTCCGGCGGTGGCCAGCTGCTCGGCGCCGGCTTCATCAGCGGCCGCGGTGGCTCGGTCGATGTGCTGCTCAATCCGCTGGCGGCCGCCAATCCGGGCAACAGCTACAGCAGCCTGAAGAACCAGGTGTTCGCGATCGTCCCGAGCGCGAACGCGGATTATGCGCCGATCGTGCCGGCCAGCCAGGGTGCGGCGCCTTCGATCGGACAGCGCATTACGGTCGGAGGCGGAGTGCCCGGCCTCGCGGCGGGAACGTACACGCTGATGCCGGCCTCATATGCGCTGCTGCCCGGCGCGTTCCGCGTCGAACTCGGTGCGCAGACCCAGCCCGGAGGTCGCACGGTCGCACTGCCGAACGGCTCCTACGTGACGACGGCCTACGGCAGTGTCGCCAATACCCCGATCTATGCCAGCCAACCTAATCTGGCGGTGATCACGCCGGGCGCCACGGTGCGCAGCTATTCGCAGTACAATGAGCAGGACTATACGAGCTTCATGCTCGCGACCGCTGCGCGCACCGGACAGCCGCGGCCGAGTCTGCCCGCCGATGCCGCGGTTCTGCAACTCATCCTGTCGGCGCAGCCGTCGGGCAAGCCGTCGTTTTCCTTCGCCGGGCAGGCATTGTTCACGCCGGGCAGTGGCGGCTATGGCGGCACGGTCAGCGTCGACACGGATCAATTTTCGCGTCTGGAGATTCTCGGCGTCAACTCGACGCCGACAGCCGGCTTCGCCTCGCTGCGTGCGGCCGACCTCGATGCGATCGGCGCCGCCAGGATTTCGATCGGCGGCGGCCAGAGCCTCGATCTGCAGAACGGCTATGTGGGGACTTACGGCTTTGCCAACTCGGTCGTGGTGCGCGGCGGCGCGGTGCTGCGCGCGCCCGAAGTGTTCATCACGGCCGGCGCCGGCGGCATTCGGATCGAGGACGGCGCGCGCATCGACACGATCGGGGCCGGTGCTGCGACCGTGATGCCGTCGAGCGACGGATTCGCCTACAGCATTGGCGGAACCGGAAACATGATGGTCGTGTCGAACGGCTGGGTCGACCTGCCGCAATTCTCGACCGGCGGCGTCATCGCCGGCGGCATCACCGTCGGGGCCGCCACCATCGCGACCGAAGGCATGCTTGCCTTCGGTGTCCAGAAGGGAACGCTGTCGATCGCCGATAGCATGCGTTACGGCGCGCGTTATCTTTCGTTGATCACGCCGAACCTAAATATCGGCGACGCGGCGGCGATCGCCGCGGCACGGGCCGCCGGTGTGCTGCCCGACGGTCTCGTGCTGAACCAGGACGTGTTCGGCCGCCTGCTGGCCGGCAACGCCGTGATCGGTGCCCCCAAGCTGGAGAGCCTGATCCTGACGGCGCAGTCGTCGATCAACTTCTACGGCTCGCTCAATCTGTCGACGATCGACCCTGCGACCGGCCAGTCCAGCCTCCGTTCGCTCGTGCTCAACACGCCCGCGATCTACGGCCTCGGGACGGCCGGTGACACCGCAACGCTGACCACCGGGCAACTGGTCTGGAACGGCATCAACGACGGCGTCCTCCGCACCGGCAGAAACGAACCGCGCAGCCTGCCGCCCGGCGCAGTGATCAAGGACGGCGCCGGCACCGGCCACGGCACGCTCAATATCATCGCCGATGAGGTGGTGTTCGGTTATCCCAGCGAGGCGAGGCCGGACACCCAGGTGACGCTGGACCGGCTGGCACTCGGCTTCTCGACGTTCAACGTCACGGCGCGCGGCCGGATCACCGCGAACAACCGCAATACATTGTCGGTGTATGAGAGTCAGGGCGCGTACCGGACCGGCGTGGGATACAGCTACAGCGGTGGCAACCTCAATCTGATCACTCCGGTGCTCACGGGCGACTCCGGCTCGATCAACCGCATCACCGCCGGCGGTGCACTCAACCTGACCGGCACTGGCGAGCTGGCCGCAGCAGGCCCGGCAGCGTTCGGCGCCGAGATCGGCCTGACCGGCGGCACCGTCGCGATATCGAGCGCCGTCGTGCTGCCGAGCGGCAAGCTGACGGTCTCTGCCGATGGCGACATCGTCGTGAGTGGCGCTGCGCGGATCGATATGGCGGGGCGTACCGTCGGCCTGCTCGACGCGGTGCGCTATAGCTGGGGCGGCGACGTGACGCTCGAAAGCACCCACGGCAACATCACCCAGGCGGCCGGATCGGTCATCGATGTCTCGGCGGTGAACAATCGCGCCGGATCGTTGTCGGTAGCGGCGCTCGATGCCGCGGCCGGACACGTGGTGCTGGCCGGCTCGCTGCGCGGCAGCGCATCGGGGCACTACGACGCCGGTGGCACGATGGTGCCGTTCCTTGCCGGCAGCATCGACGTGCGCGCGCAGACGATCGACGATTTCGCCGGGTTGAACCAACGGCTCACGCTCGCCGGTGTGACCGGCGCACGCAACTTCCAGCTCAAGCAGGGTGATCTCACCATCGGCGACGAGCTGGTGGCAAACAGCATCAGCGTGTCGGTCGATGGCGGCCGCCTGACCGTCAATGGCCGCATCGATGCCAGCGGCGAGCGCGTCGGCACGATCCGGCTCGCTGCGCGCGACGGCTTGTTGCTCGGCGGTGCTTCCGTACTTGACGCCCATGGCACGGTGCTTCGCGTCGACAGCTACGGCCAGCCGATCGATGCCCCGAACCGGGCCGTGGTGGAATTGACCACGACGCAGGGCCGGCTCAGCCTCGCGCCCGGCGCACGGATCGACGTGGGTTCGGCGGACAATGTCGCGCGCGGCACGATCGAGTTGAGCGCGCCGCGGCTCGGCGGCGCAGGCGGCAGTGGCGACGGCGCCAACGACGTGGCGATCGATGTGGCAGGTCCGGTGACCATCGCGGGCGCGCGCAGCGTCGCCGTCAACGGCTTCCGTACCTACCGGCCGGCCGATGGCATCATCAACCAGGACCTGATGGACACCGTGCACACCTCCAGCACAGCCTTCATCACGGCAGCGCTGGCGAATGCCGATCTGCAGAACCGCCTTGGCGGCCTACGCGCCTATGCCGACGCATTCCATCTGCGGCCCGGCGTCGAGATCGCGAGCGCGACGCCAGACGGCGACCTGACGATATCAGGCGACATCGACCTGTCCCGCTACCGCTACGATAGCCTCAACCCGAACACCGCAAAGACGGGCATCTACGGCTCCGGCGAGCCGGGCCGCCTGGTGATCCGCGCCGGCGGCAATCTGAATGTGTTCGGCAACGTCAGCGACGGCTTCGGCGCGCCGCCGGTTGCAGGCACCGACGGCACCAATACGCCGGAGGTCGCACGGCTTCTGGTCAAGGGCACCCAGCCGAACGCAAGTGACGTCGTGATCCCGCGCGCCGGCGTGGTGATCGCCGACGGCACCCTGTTCCCGAGCGCCAGTGTGCTGAACTACGACCTGCCGGTGCAGGCATTCACGTTGGCGGCGAACAAGGTGCTTCCCGCCAACGCTCCGCTGCAAAGCGCGCTGACGCTGCCTGCCGGGACGGTGCTGCGCGCGGATGTGCTCGATGCCTCCGGCGCAGTCATGTATGCGCGCGGCACGCTGCTGCGCCAAGATACCATGTTGCCCGCGGGCACGATCCTCGGCGCGGGCAGCCGGTTTGCCTCCGCCATCTCGGTCGGCCCGATGATCTGGCCGAAGAATGTGCCGCTGCCGGGCAGCCTGACGCTGAACGGGTCGCTGACGCTGCCGATTGGCGCCATCATTCCGTCCGCGACGGTCGTCAAGCTACCGGATGACGCTAGCTTCGTGAAACTGCGCGACGACCCGACACCCAGCGGGATCTGGGCCGCGGCGCCAATGCTGCCGCAGGGATCGCAATCGTGGTCGTTGCGTCTCGTGGCCGGCGCTGATGTAACCGCCGCCGACAGCCGCGCGTTGCGGCCGCGCAGTTCGCGTGCGGGCAGCCTGGTGCTCGCCGATTCTTCAGTCATGGCTGTGTTCACCAACCAGCCCGCTGGCTGGGTCTGGTCGGATACGGGCGATGGCACCAATCCATTTGGCACGCCAGGACAGGCGGGTGATCCCGACATTTGCGCTGCGCTTCCCGACTATTGTGTGTGGAATGCAGGCGGCCTCACCGCGCAGACGCAATTCCCGGTACCGAGCGTGGTGCGCACGGGGACCGGCGATCTTGAGCTACTGAGCGGCTCGGACTTGAAGGTCCGCACATCGTTCGGCATCTACACGGCCGGCACACAGTCGCCGGCAATCCTGGCGGCGGATGGCTCGAATCCATACGACCTGCCGCGCGGTCGGCCGTTGGGCACCCCTGTGCTCGGGAACAGCGGTGCCTCGTATGAGGGACAGGTCAACGGTCAAGCCGGCAGCGTCTACCACGCCTGGTATCCCGAAGGCGGCGGCAATCTGCTGGTGGCGGCGCAGGGCAATTTGACCGGCATCTCGAGCAACCCGATGAGCGTCCAGGACGGCAACCCGGGCAACTGGCTCTGGCGTCAGGGCGGCAACATCACCGGCCAGCAGACCGCGTGGTGGATCAATTTCGGCACCGTTGCACTTCCGCAGCCGCGCGATCCTGATGCGACGCCTTTGGCTCTCGTCGGCTTCACCGGCTTCGGCACGCTTGGCGGTGGTAACGTCACCGTCCTGGCAGGCGGCGATGCCGGTGTCTTGGCGACGCAAACCGGCAGTAACCAGGTGACGAGTTCGACTGCGCTGAACATCACGGTTGGCTCGACCGGGCGCATCACGCCGAACGGGCAACTGGTCCTAACCGGCGGCGGCGATATGCAGGTCAAGATCGGCGGCCAGCTCAACCCGCTGCAGCCGACGTTGATCACCACCAGGGTCACGAGCGAAACCAGCGGCGTGCTGACCAACCTCCGCGGTCTGATCGACGTGCAGGCCGGAACCATCGGCGGGATCAACCTGACCTATGGCGCGAAGCTTGCAGCCGACCCGCGCTGGCCGGAGCCGTCGACGGCCAACAAGGGCCTCGGCTTCGGCGGACTGCTGATCATCCCCGGCGATGCCGTGGTCGATTTGTCGGCGCGCGGCGATCTGGTGCTGGCCGGCGCGGCTGATGCGGGGCGGGTGCTGCTGCAGAACACCACGAGCTATTCGGTCGGCGGCGTTCCGCACGTCGGCGGCGGCACCACCTGGTTCTCGCTGTGGCGCAACGAGACGGCGATCAATCTGGCCTCGGCCGGTGGCAACCTCGTTCCCACCACCCAGAACAATCTGTCGGTCAACAACACCATCGATGGCCCCACCGACAGCATGTACGTCTATCCGCCGACGCTGACCGCGCTTGCGGCCAGCGGCAGCATCTACTATGGCGCCTACGACACGCAGCCGACCAACATTCCGCCGCCGCTCACGCTGGCGCCGTCGCCGATTGGACAACTCGAGTTGCTGGCCGGCCGCTCGATCTATGCCAATGGCTATGGGATCAACATCTCGGGCGCCGATCTGAGTGGGTTGACGACGCCGTTCCAACCGGCGTTTTGGGGATGGCAGCGCAATGACATCACGACGACCAATGTCAACGGCACCGGAACGGTCTTCCCGCAATTTGGTTCTCTGTCTCCCCGTGGTGTCGAGCTGTTCGCATTCGGCCCGAACACGGCGAGCAATCTGCATGCCGCCGATCCGAACCCCGCACTGATCTATGCCGCGACCGGCGATATCGTCGGCTTCAAGAGCGGCGAGGTCTACACCGGCATAGGCGCGACGCCGCAGCCGGCGGGCACCTGGTATGTCGCGGCAAAGCCGATGCAGCTGATGGCGGGGCGCGACATTGTCAGCCTCGGCACCCCGATCGGCTCGCCGGATGTGCCGTACAACGGGATGCGGACCAGCAACCTGATCTTCCACACCGGCGACAACGACATCTCGATCGTGTCGGCGGGCCGCGACATCATCTACGCCAATGTGCAGGTCGCAGGTCCGGGCACACTGATGATGACGGCGGGGCGCAACATCTACCAGGCAGATCAGGCTGCGGTGACGAGCCTCGGCGCGGTGGTCCCCGGCGACCATCGTCCCGGTGCCTCGGTGCTGATGATGGCCGGCGCGGATGCGGCAAATTACAGTGCGTTGCTGCTCTATCTGGATCCCGCCAATCTGGCGAAGGCAGGCGTGCCGCTCGCCGACCAGCCCGGCAAGGTGGTGAAGACCTACGAGAAGGACCTCGCTGACTGGCTGTCGGAGCACTACGGCTTCAGCGGCACGGTTGCGGAAGCGCGCGAGCGGTTCGCATCATTGCCGCCGGAGCAGCAGGCGGTCTTCCTGCGGCAGGTCTATTACGACGAGCTGCGCGACAGCGGCCGTGAATACAATGACGCCAACGGTCCGCGTGCGAAATCCTACCTGCGTGGCCGGCAGGCGATCGCGGCACTGTTCCCGGATCGTGATCCCACAGGTGCGCCCATTGCCTATCAGGGCGACATTACGATGTTCGGCGGCGCGGGCGTCCGGACGATTGAAGGCGGCAATATCCAGCTGCTCGCACCCGGCGGCCGAATCCTGCTGGGCGTCGAGGGTGTCGTGCCGCCGGCCTCGGCGGGCCTGATCACCCAGGGCAAGGGCGATATCGAGACCTATTCGAAGGGCAGCCTGCTGCTCGGCCTGTCGCGCATCATGACGACCTTCGGCGGCAACATTATCGCCTGGTCGGCGGAAGGCGACATCAACGCCGGCCGCGGCTCCAAGACGACGCAGGTGTATACGCCGCCGAAGCGCGTCACTGACAGTTATGGACAGGTGTCATTGTCTCCCAGCGTCCCCACCACCGGTGCCGGCATCGCAACGCTCAATCCGATCCCTGAGGTGCTGCCCGGCAACGTCGACCTGATCGCGCCGCTCGGCACCATCGATGCGGGCGAGGCCGGCATTCGCGTCTCGGGCAACGTCAACCTCGCGGCCCTGCAAGTCGTCAATGCCGCGAACATCCAGGTTCAGGGCACGTCGAGCGGGATTCCGACGGTGCAGGGGCCGCCCGTGGGCGCGCTGACGGCCGCGTCGAATACGGCGGCGGCGTCACAGCAAACCGCCGCACCGCCGCCGTCGAACAACAACCAGCCATCGGTGATCATCGTCGAGGTGCTCGGATATGGCGGTGGCTCCGGTGAAGGCGACGCATCGCCGAACGAAAATCGGCGGCAACCTCCGGCCGGCAAGCAGAGCTACAACCCGAACGATCCCGTCAGGGTGGTCGGCTACGGTCCGCTCACAGGAGCCGACACGCGCGCGCTGACCGAAGAGGAAAGGCACAAGCTCATCCCGGAGTAGCGCCACTCTCACCCGCAGATAATCAGCGCGGCAGTGATCCCGCAACGAAGAGCAACTTCGGGGAAGCAAAGGTGCTTCCCCGGAGCGCAGTTGAGAGTGCGCCGTGGAGATTCGGGTCGTGACTGGTGCCAACCGAGCGCGTCTAAGCAGTGAGCTGGCGGAGAACTATGATCGCATCATCTGGAGTCTGACCCGGTCGCTCGGGTCGCCCGACGTTGCCCATGATGCTCTGCATGAGGCGTTCTTGCGGCTGGACCGGGTCCCGGATTCCGATGCGATCCGCAGCCCCGTCGATTATATCCTCCGCATCGCGCTCAATGTCGCGAAAGATCGCTGGCGGGCGCAACGTCGTCGTGCCGGCACGTCCGATATCGCCGAGCTGTTGGATATCAGCGACGAAACCGCCGATACCGTCCGAATTGTCGAAGCCCGTTCTGAAATCGCCGCCTTCAAACGCGCGCTTGCCGAGTTGCCGGTGCGGTCTCGCGAGGTCCTGCGTCATATCTCGCTCGATGGACGAACAACGCAGCAGGTTGCAGCCCAGCTCGATGTCAGCGTACGGACGGTTGAGAGTGACCTGAAGCGCGCACTGCGCCACTGTGCCGATCGCCTCGACTATGCGCTGCCGCAACGCCTCGGCGGACCGCGCCCGCGCGCGTGAGCAATGCCGCGTGTGTTCGCTTTGACGCTGCAAGTGCGACGGGATGTCGGCAACCCGCCGGGTCGTGCCATTGGCGGAAGCCGATATGGC
>NZ_JASGSR010000196.1:0-10023 GCF_040446015.1 Bradyrhizobium sp. INPA03-11B | reverse complement strand
TCCGGCCATCCGCAGCCTGAGCCGCGCGCTTGGTCACTCAATACTCCCCGCGCCGGGCCGACTTTTCGCACGGCCTGGATCGCCGAGATCCTGATGCTGCGCAGGCGCGCGACATCGTCGCCGCAACCGGCTGCGAATGTCAGCAGACCGGTATCCGGCTCCAGCAAAAAGACAGTCGTGGCCAGGAAGCTCCCGCTCGAGAACGCGGCTTCGCAGACCTTTCCGTACAGTTCTTCTGGTGATTTCGCGTACAGGATCGCTTCGTTGGTGGCATTCAACGCCGCGAATGTACGTCCGATGCTCGACTGCACGATTCCTGAAGGCCCCGGGGCCACCCCCTTCAATCTGGGGCGGAAGATTGCCCGCGATAGGCCTAAGTGGTGGTTAGCGTATCCGGCAAGTTGCACGACAAAGTAAACGGCTGACGAACGCGGACGGCCGTTTTCCGGGATATTACGGACGCCGGTGTGTCAGCCTGAGGCGGAGGCTTGCGGGGCCCGGATCCCGGGCCTGCCTGGGCCGTCCGAGCCGCCAAATTCCGCATCGCGACCGCACCCGTTCCACTCGGTGAAATCTTAGCCGCGAGCACCCTGCTTGCGGTATGGCGGACCGGATTTTCTGCCCTTGCTCGCACCTCGGCGCTTTGAGAGCATGACGCCGACAACAGCAAGCAAGACCCGCGCATCACGCGGGCCGACCGCGAGGAAATCCCATGCCGATCGTCCAGGCCGACCGTCTCACGCGCATCGGCGCGGCGCTCCTGAAGGGCGCCGGCGCATCGGAGGAGGAGGCGAGCGCCGTCGCGTCCGGCTGCGTCAACGCCAACCTCGCCGGCCACGACTCCCACGGCGTGATCGCGATCCCGACCTACATCGACCGGATCAAGGCCGGCCATATCGTGCCCGGCGCGAAATGGACCGTCGTGCAGGAGACGCCGACCACGACCGTGATCGACGGTCATTGGGGCTTCGGCTTCCACGTCAACGCCAAGGCGATGGAGATGACCATCAACAAGGCGAAGACCGCCAATGTCGCGGCCTGCACCGTGTTCCGGCAGAGCCATGTCGGGCGCCTCGCGCATTATCCGATGATGGCCATGCGCGAGGGCATGATCGGGATCGCGGCCGCGGATTCCGGCCGTTCGCCGAAGCATGTCGCCCCGTTCGGCGGCCGCGAGGCGCGGCTCGGCACCAACCCGCTGTCGATCGCGGTGCCGTCCGATCTCGAGGCGCCGTTCTATCTGGACATGGCGACCTCGGCGGTTGCGGCCGGCAAGATCCAGCTCGCGGTGGCGCGCGGCGAGAGCATCCCGAAGGGCTGGATCATCGATGCCGAGGGGCGCGACACCACCGACCCCAGGGATTATCGCAAGGGCGGCGCGCTGCTGCCGCTCGGCGGCAGCGAAGGCTACAAGGGAAGCGGCCTTGCCGCGATGGTCGAGGTGCTGTGCGGCCTGTTGACCGGCCTCGGTTTCGGCGTCGAGCCGACCGGCCGTCACAACGACGGCTGCTTCATGGCTGTCTTCAACGTCGCCGCATTCCGCCCGCTCAAGGATTTCAGACGCGAAGTCGCCGACTTCGCCCGCTATCTGAAATCGACGCCGCCCTCGGAAGGCAGCCGCGGCGTGTTCTATCCCGGCGAGATCGAACATCTGCGCGAAGTCGAGCGGCGCAAGAACGGTATCGAGATCGAGGATGCGACCTGGGACAAGCTGAAGGCGCTCGCCGCCGACTACAAGCTCACCGACCAGCTCGACCTTCGCTGATACATCGCCCGAGCACAGGAGAACGACATGACACGGCAAATGGCGCTGGTTGGCTTTTTGCAGGCGCAGAACTGCACCAACTTGCCGAGCTCCTGGCGCCACCCGGAGTCGCGCGACGATTCGATGTCCGCGGATTACTACCAGGAGATCGCGCGCATCCTGGAGCGCGGCAAATTCCACATGGCGTTCTTCGACGATCGCCTGGCAATGCCCGACCGCTACGGCAACGATCACGCCCACACCGTCGAATACGGCATCCGCTGCGTGAAGATGGACCCGATCGTGGTGCTGACCACGATGGGCATGGTCACGACCAGGCTCGGCCTCGCCTCGACCGCCTCCACCACCTATTTCGAGCCGTTCGACGTCGCCCGCCGCTTTGCCACGCTCGACCTGATGACCAACGGCCGCGCCGCCTGGAACGTGGTGACGTCGGTCAATGACGGCGAAGCACTCAACATGGGCCGCGAGCAGCATCTCGAGCACGATCTCCGCTACGACCGTGCCGACGAGTTCATGGAGGTGGTGCTCGGCCACTGGGACGCCTGGGAAGACGGCTCGCTGGTGATCGACAAGAAGTCCGGCCGCTTCGCCGATCCGACCAAGGTGAAGCGGCTCGACCACAAGGGCCAGTTCTTCACCTCGCGTGGCCCGTTCACGGTGCCGCGCTCGGCGCAGGGCCACCCCGTCGTGATCCAGGCCGGCGCGTCCGGCCGCGGCCAGCGCTTTGCCGGGCGCTGGGGCGAGGTGATCTTCACCGCGGCGCGCAACCTTGCCAATGCCAAGCAGGGCTATGACGCGATCCGCGGCGAAGCCGCCAAGGCCGGCCGCGATCCCGATCAGATGTTCCTCTGCAACCTGATCACGCCGGTCACCGGCGCGACCAAGGCTGAGGCCGAGGACCGGATGGCGGTGATCCAAAAACTGCCGCTCGAGATCGACGCGCTGTCGCTGCTCGCTGAAGGCCTCAACTTCGATTTCGGCGCCAAGGGGATCGACGAGCCGCTGACCACCGAGGAGCTGCAGGGCATGCAAGGCATGCTCGGCATCCGCGACGGCGTGCTGCGCACCTCCGGCAAGAGCAATCCCTCGACCCGCGACTTCATCACCTTCTCCGGCCGCGGCCAGGTGCAGGACGCGATGGTCGGCGGCCCGAAGGAGATCGCCGACCGGCTGGAGGAAATGTTCGTCGGCCGCGGCTGCGACGGCTTCGTCGTCGCGGCGAGCTATGTGCCGGGCTCCTATGCCGACTTCGTCAACCACGTGGTGCCGGAGCTGCAGAAGCGCGGCCTGTTCCACAAGGACTATGCTGGCACGACGCTGCGGGAAAATCTCGGGCTGAAGCGCCCGGCCGCCGGCGCCTGGAAGACCCGCGCGCAGGCCGCGGAATAGAGGGATATCATCATGCGCTGGCTGAAATTCACCGCCGCGGGCAATACCGCAAGCACTACTTCTTGGGGTCTCGTCGAGGGCGACACGGTCACGACCGTCAACGGCGATCCGTTCGGCGAATGGAGCAAGACGTCGAAGACCCACGCCTTGAAGGACGTCAAGATCGAGCTGCCGCTAGTCCCGCGCACCTTCTACTGCGTTGGGCTGAACTATTTGAAGCATCTCAAGGAGGCCGCCGACAAGGCCGGCACGGTGCCGAACGTCCCCGATCGTCCCGAGATCGGCTATCGCGCGCAGAACGCGCTGATCGCGCATGACGAGGATGTCGTGATCCCGGCAAGCGCGACCGAGAAGATCCATTACGAGGGCGAGCTCGTCGTCGTGATCGGCAAAAAGGCAAAACACCTGACCGAAGCCAATGCGATGGACTGCGTGTTCGGTTACACCATCGGCAACGATGTCTCAGAGCGCAGCTGGCAGAAGGCCGATCGCGGCCTCTGGCGATCCAAGAACGCCGACACGTTCAAGCCGATGGGCCCGTGGATCGAGACCGACGTCGATCTCGACCGCATGGAAACCGCGATCCGCGTCAACGGCAAGGAGACCGGCCGCTTCCGCACCAACGAGATGATCTTCGGCATCGTCCCGTTCCTGGTCGAGCTTTCGAAATACTTCACGCTGTCGCCCGGCGACGTGATCTGGATGGGCACCGACGGCGCATCGCCTGATCTCAGGGACGGCGACGTGGTCGAGATCGACATCACCGGCATCGGGACATTGCGCAACAGGTTCGTGAAGGAGAAGGTGTGAGGTCCTCCACCCTCCCCTGGAGGGGGAGGGTCGGCTCGCATGAGCGCAGCGAATGTGAGCCGGGGTGGGGTGATCTCTCAACTCGGGCAGTGTTCTTGGCGGATAGACCGTCACCCCACCCCGTATCGCATCGCGCTTCGCGCAATGCGATACGACCCTCCCCCTCCAGGGGAGGGTGAAGGGAGCGAACCCCATCCTACATTCGAGCTACCGCACAGCCCCCGGCCGGCTCTTCACGTGATCGATGAAGGCGCGCAGCTTCGGCATGATCTGGCGGTGGCCGGGATAGTAGAGAAACACGCCCGGCGTCGTCGGCGCGAAGGACTCCAGCACGCGAACGAGCTTCTTCTCCTTCACGGCGCCGGTGACGAGCGGCGCGGGCACTTGCGCCAGTCCGACACCTTCGAGCGCCGCGCCGACCAGGGTCGGGAAATCATGGCCGATGAAGGATCCGGACACGGCAAGCTCGATCGAGCGGCCGTTGTCGTTCAGCGACCATGGCGCAAGCCCGCCGTTCGAGCGCCGCAACCGCAGGCAGGCGTGATCGCGCAAATCGTCCGGACGCTTCGGCCGGCCGCGGCGCGCCAGATAGTCCGGGCTGCCGACGATAGCGAAGGGAAACGGCTTGGTCAGGCGAACCGCCACCATGTCGGGGTTGATGAACTGGCCCATCCGGATGCCGGCATCGAAACCGCCGGCGGCGAGGTCGACCAGTTCCTCGCTGGCGGCGAGCTCGACCTCGATCTCGGGATAGGCCTTGCAGAATGAGGCGATCAGCGGCTCCAGCAGGATCGGCACCACCGAGCGCGGCACGGTGAGACGCAGCAGCCCGGCCGGCTTCTGCCCGAGCGCGCGCGCGGCCCCGCTCGCGGCGACCAGCTCCTCGAACGCCGGCCGCGCGCGCGCCAGGAATCGTTCGCCGGCTTCGGTGAGGCCGACGCTGCGGGTGGTGCGGATGAAGAGCACGGCGCCAAGGCGCGCCTCGAGCGCGCGCACCGCCTGGCTGATCGCCGACGGCGTCACCGCGAGCTCGGTCGCCGCGCGGCGAAAGCTGCGGTGCTGGGCGACGCTGAGGAACGCCTCCACGCCGTCGAGCGCCCCTTGCCGGACTGTGAAGTTCTGCTTCATGGCCCGTCAACATTATCGCGAATAGTCCTCCACGGAAAGCCGCCTTAGATCGGAAGCGACAGCGCGACGCGCGCTGATCGACGCGACATCACGACTTCAGTCGTGAACGGAGACCTGCGACCGATGAAAACGATCCGTCACACAATCCTCGCCCTCACCCTCACTTTGACAGGCGCCACCACCATGACCGCTCCCTCCCCTGCCCAAGCCCAAGCTCAAGGACAAGCTCAAGCCATGCCAACGATAACCACCGGCGTGATCGTCATCCTGACCGTCAAGGCGGGCGTCACCCGCGAACAGGTGATGGCCGTGATGCCGGATGAAATCCGGCAGACCGTGCAGCTCTATCTCAATGGCAAGGTGCGCGAATGGTATTCGCGGTCCGACGGGCGCGGCGTCGTCTTCCTGCTCGACGCCAGGGACACCGCCGAGGCGCACACGATCATGGAAGGCCTGCCATTGTCCAAGCTTGACATCATGGACCACGACTACATCGCGATCGGCCCGCTGCTGCCGCTCCGCCTGCTGGTCGCCAAGCCCTGAATGCAAGCCGAGGTCGAACCCGGTCGACGGGTTCGGCCTCGCTACCGCATCGACAAATGGAGGATGCCGGCCGTGCCGATCAGTCTCAACATTCCGTTCCTGCTCAGCGTCGCCGGAGCATTTCTGACGAGTGCCGTGGTGGCCGTGACCTATGTCTGGCCGGCGCTCCGCGCGATGCCGCGGCATGAGGCGCTGCGGCTGCTCGCAGCTTTCCATGCCTTCCGGTTTCTCGGGATGAACTTCCTGGTCACCGGGTTCGTGTCGCCGCAGGTGAACCCGGTGTTTGCCGGCGCGGTCGGCTGGGGCGATCTGACCGCCGCTGCTCTCGCGCTGCTCGCGATGGCGGCGCTGTCGTGGCGCTGGCCGATCGCCCTTCCAATCGTCTGGCTGTTCAACATCTGGGGCACGCTGGATCTGCTCAACGCCTACTACATGGGCGCGACCAAGAACGCGGATCCCGGCCTGTTCGGCGCCGGCATCTATATTCCGGCGCTGTATGTGCCGCTGCTGCTGGTCAGCCACGTGATGATATTCATGCTGCTGATGCGGGCCAAATCGGCGGAGGCCGTAGATGCGTAGGATCGGGACCACCTCGACCGTCATCCTGAGGTGCGAGCGGAGCGAGCCTCGAAGGATGCGCGGCCCGGCTGGTGGCCGTTCGCCCTTCGAGACGGCCGCTTCGCGGCCTCCTCAGGGTGACGGGGCTCGGAGCGCAGCGCGCGGCTCCATCACCGCCATGATGTCGCGTGCGATCAAAACGGCAGCGCCACGCCGGTCTTGATCTCTTTCAGGATCACGTTGGTGCGGACGTGGCGGATGCCGGGGATGCGGAACATGAACTCGTCGAGGAATTTGTTGTAGGCGTCCATGTCGCGCACGACGACGCGCAGATGATAGTCGGCATCGCCTGTGGTTGCGAAGCATTCCAGCACCTCGCGGCGCTGCATCACCCGCGCGACGAACTCGTCGACGAACTTGACGTCGTGCCGCTCCAGCGAGACGTGCAGGATCGCCGAGGTCGCAAAGCCGGCGCGCTCGCGCGCCACCAGCGCCGAATAGCCTGAAATAACGCCGGACTCTTCCAGCGCACGAACCCGGCGCCAGCATGCCGAGGTCGACATCCCGACAGTCTCGGCAAGTTGCTGGTTGGTGGCGCGGCCGTCCTTTTGCAGTTCGGCGAGAATTCGTTCGTCTTGCTCTTCGACCATGTCGAGGCTCCGATTTGGTAGACTTTACCAAATATGATCCATTTCAGCAACCTTCCACCGAATCCAGGGGTGCACGAAGAATACATAGGTAAGACCTACCAGGCCCACAGGCATAGCCTTGTCCAATCAGACATTTCGATTCCCGGAAGGGTCACTCATGGGCCAGATGCCGCTGCTCGACGCCTACCAGCTGTCCGAGCGCTACAGCAGGGAACGCGGCCGCGTCTTCCTCACCGGCACGCAGGCGATCGTGCGCATCGCGCTCGACCAGATCAGGCGCGACCGCGCGAGCGGCCTCAACACCGCGGGCTTCATCTCCGGCTATCGCGGCTCGCCGCTCGGCGGCGTCGATCTCGAACTGTGGAAAATCGGCGAGCTGCTGAAAGACAGCCGCATCGAATTCCTGCCTGCGGTCAATGAGGACCTTGCGGCGACAGCCGTGCTCGGTTCGCAGCAGGTCGAGACGCAAGGGGATCGCGAGGTCGATGGCGTGTTCGGGCTGTGGTACGGCAAGGGCCCCGGCGTCGATCGCTCCGGCGATGCGCTGAAGCATGGCAATGCCTATGGCTCCTCGCCGCACGGCGGCGTGCTTGTGGTCGCCGGCGACGATCATGGCTGCGTGTCGTCCTCGATGCCGCACCAGTCCGACGTCGCCTTCATGAGCTGGTTCATGCCGACGCTGCATCCGGCCGATGTCGGCGAATATCTCGCGTTCGGCGAATATGGCTATGCGCTGAGCCGGTTCTCCGGCATGTGGGTCGGCTTCAAGGCGATCTCGGAGATCGTGGAGTCCGGCGCCTCGGTCGAGCTGCCCGCACCGCGCCGTTTCATACAGCCGGATTTCGTGCCGCCGCCGGGCGGCCTGCATTATCGCTGGCCTGATCTGCCGGGCCCACAGATCGAGGAGCGGCTGGAAGCGAAGAAGCACGCCGTCTACGCCTTTGCAAAAGCCAATCCGATCGACCGTCGCATCTACGGCATCAAGGATGCGACCTACGGCATCGTCACCACGGGCAAGGCGCATCTCGATCTGATGGAGGCGCTGCGCCTCGTCGGGCTCGATGAGGCCGCGTGCCGCCGCCACGGCATCGACATCTACAAGGTCGGCATGGTGTGGCCCTTAGCGCTGCACGATGCGATGGAGTTCGTGACGGGCAAGCGCGAGATCCTGGTGGTCGAGGAGAAGCGCGGCATCATCGAAAGCCAGTTCAAGGAATATTTCTACGACTATCCCGGCGCCAAGCCGGAGCGGATGGTCGGCAAGCATGACGAGCGAGGCGCACGGCTGATCTCCTGGACCGGCGAATTGTCGCCGCGGATGCTCGCCGACGTGCTGGCGCGGCGGCTTGATCCGATGTTTCCCGAATTGCGGCTCGCGCGCCGCGTCGCGGCGCTGGTGCCGGAGCCGGATCGGAGCATCGCGGTGCCGGGCGCGACGCGCACGCCGTATTTCTGCTCCGGCTGCCCGCACAACACCTCGACGAAAGTGCCCGAGGGCTCCAAGGCGCTGGCCGGCATCGGCTGCCACTTCATGGCGAGCTGGATGGACCGCGAGACTTCGTCGTTGATCCAGATGGGCGGCGAAGGCGTCAACTGGGCGGCCTCATCGAAATTCACCGGCAACAGCCATGTGTTCCAGAATCTCGGCGAAGGCACTTATTATCACTCCGGCTCGATGGCGATCCGGCAGGCGATCGCGGCGAAGGCCAACATCACCTACAAGATCCTGTTCAACGACGCGGTGGCGATGACCGGCGGCCAGCCGGTCGACGGCCCGGTCAGTGTGTACGCGATCGCCCACAGCGTGCGCGCCGAAGGCGTGTCGCGGATCGCGCTGGTGTCGGATGATCCCGCGCGTTTCTCGCCCGCGGATTTGCCCGTCGGCGTCACCATTCACGCGCGCGAGGAGATGGACGCCGTGCAGCGCGAGCTGCGCGAAATCATCGGCGTGACCGTGCTGATCTATCAGCAGACCTGCGCCACTGAGAAACGGCGGCGGCGCAAACGCGGCACGATCAAGGATCCCGCGCGCTTTGCCTATATCAACGACCTCGTCTGCGAGGGTTGCGGCGACTGCTCGGTGGAATCCAATTGCCTCAGCGTCGAGCCGAAGGAGACGCCGTTCGGCCGCAAGCGCAAGATCAACCTCTCGACCTGCAACAAGGATTTCTCCTGCCTCAACGGCTTCTGCCCGAGCTTTGTCACCATCGAGGGCGGCAAGCGGCGGGCGAAGAGCGCAAGCGCGATCGATCCGATGGCACGCGCCGCCGCGCTGCCGGCGCCGGAGTTCACGACACTCAGCAAGCCTTATGATCTGCTCGTCACCGGCGTCGGCGGCACCGGCGTCATCACGGTCGGCGCGCTGATCGCGATGGCCGCGCATCTCGAGGGCCGCGGCGTTTCGGTGCTCGACTTCACCGGCTTCGCACAGAAATTCGGCCCAGTGCTGAGCTATCTGCGGCTCGCGGCGGATCCCGCGGCGCTGCACCAGGTGCGGATCGACCAGGGCGCGGCCGACGCGCTGATCGGTTGCGATCTCGTGGTGAGCTCGTCGGCCAAAGCATCCGGCACCTACCGCAAGGGCATGCGCGCCGCGGTCAACATCGCCGAGATGCCGACCGGCGACGTGGTACGCTTCCGCGATGCCGATCTCGCCTCGCCGGTTCGCCTGCGCGCCATCGAGCGGGTGATCGGGTCGGGCAACCTCACCACCATCGACGCCAATGCGCTGGCCGAGCGGCTGCTCGGCGACAGCGTCTTTGCCAACATCATGATGCTCGGCTTTGCCTGGCAGCAGGGCCTGGTTCCAGTATCACTCGACGCGTTGACCCGCGCGATCGAATTGAACGGCGTCGCCGTCGAGCGAAACAAGCAAGCGCTGGCCTGGGGCCGGCTCGCCTGTGCCGATCCGGATTTTCTGCCGAAGGCTGAGCATGCTGTCGTCAGCACGCCTGAGACGCTGGAGCAGATGGTCGCGCGCCGCGCCGATTTCCTCACCGACTATCAGGACGCGGCCTACGCCGCGCGCTACCGCGCCACAGTCGATCGCGTCCGCCGCGCCGAGGCCGCGCTCGGCAGTGACCGCGAAGACGGTGCGCCCCCTCTCCCGCTTGCGGGGGAGGCCGTAACGCATCGTCAGATGCGTTGCGGGTGGGGGCTCTCTCCACGATACGATTC
>NZ_JASGSR010000195.1:0-10210 GCF_040446015.1 Bradyrhizobium sp. INPA03-11B | reverse complement strand
CGTGAGCGACCCCATAGCTTCCTGATTGTTGTCCGCGCTACAGGCTCCAGCCGCGACTTTCATGTACGCATGTACCCTTCGATCTCACTTTCGGCCCACGAAAGTGTATTCTCCATAGGCTCGCCTTGCATGTGACGCAAAGTCATCCTTGTCATAATGCCTTGCGTAAAAATCTGCACCGCAAGTTTCGGCGGAGCGGGCCACCCCGCGACTGAGAGAATCTGGTGGTTGTAGGGGTTCGGATAATGAAAGAGCGTTCCTTTGGGAGGCCCTTGCTCTCCCCAGGTCTTGAACGTAGTCATGCTGGTAAACGGCGGAAGATCGTAGCCGTTACTCGCGGCTACCATTGTTTCGATTGCGTTGGGTTGCGAGAGGTGCGCGAGGAGACTCTTAGCTGCCGGCTTGTTCTTACTGAACGACCATATCCCCCAGAAGAATGGCAGGAAGGGCGCGAACCGCCCCTTCGGACCGGCCGGCATGCCGTGCGTCCACAACTGCTCGGCGATGTCCGGCATGTCGCGCTTGGCCACTGCCCAGGCGCTTGGCGGATTCAAGATAAGCGCTCCGCGGCCGGAGATGAGCCATTTGTTGTTTGATGCGTTATCCCACGCGGCGGCGTCCGGCGGGAAAAACCGAGCGAGCCGCGCATAGTAATCCAGTGCCTCACGCACCGGTTCGGACTTCACCGTACTGTTACCCTTTGCATCGACTAGCGCGGCCCCGAACGAATGGAAGATCGCGCCCGCGGCGAGAACCGAATCCTCCGTCGTGCCTAGGCCGATGCCGAAGGGGAATCCGGCCTTGTTGCACGCCGCCGCGGCTGTAAAAAAGGTGTCGAGCGTCCAATTGTCCGCGTTCGGCGTTGCGCCGGCGGGGTACATCGCCTGGACATCGATGCCGGCATAGCGCTTCATCAGGTCGGTGCGCGAACACGGACTTTGGAGCTGACTTCCGATCGTCGCTGGCACGGCAACCCAATGGCCGTCGGATTTACCAAGGTATTCGAAGGTCGGAATCACGGCACCGTTCTGCTTGATCAGCGCCTCTACGACGTCGTCGACCGGCTCGAGATTGCTGGCATTGGCGGAAGGCAACCAACTTGTGAAGTACACGATGTCGTGGCCTATCTTGGCCTGTGCCTCGGCGGCGACCGTCACCAGGAGTTTTCCGCCGATGTTGTTGATATAGTCGATCTGGACCTCGACCTTTTCCCGGGTTGCCCATTCCTCGATCAGCGCCTTGCTTGTGGCGTTGGCACCAGGCACAAAGTGGTCCCAAATGGCGAGCGACAGCTTGCCCGCCGCATATGAGCTGCGGACATAGGGCATTGCGACTACGGTCGCGGAGGCAGCCGTTGTGACGAGAAGACGCCGTCGCGTGAGCTTGCGTGTAGCCATCGCGTGCACTCCCTTTGGAACTGAGCACAAACGCGCCATCGCTATTGAGTCCGTCGACGCTACGGTCGAAACCGCTTGCGCATTCAGCGCGCGTCGTACCAAAGCTTAGGCGAAGTTCGTCAGCTTTGTTAGTGCCGTCGGCGCAGCAGCGTAGAATTGCTGCAATGCGTGAGTCCGTCGCAACGAGCTTCCCCGCCAATCGAGGTAGTCCGGAAGTGATGTCGACACGGTGGCGCCGGCTGGTGGTGGAAATGGCGAGGCGCGCGCATGATCCGATCCGGCACCGCCGACGTCAAATCGCCACGTAGCCTTTCGAAGCATCGAAGCATTCTGCGGTGCGTTCCGACGTCCGTGAAAAACTCAACCGTCGCCAATGAGGAGTAGCGAAATGACTCGAGACAGCACATTCGCGCTGGGCGCATTCGCGGCACTGTATCTGGTGTCGTCCGCGGCGATTGCGCAAAACGCGCCGCCAACGTTTCAAGGGGACCCGGACGTCTATAAGGTGATCTTCGAGGATCAAAACTTTCGCGTCATCGAGACGGTGCGAAAGCAAGGGGTCCACGACAAGGTGCATGGCCATCCTGTTCCGTCGGTTCTCTACCACCTGACTGATTGCGATACGAGGCTCTACGCAGCTGACGGAAAAACCACGGATACCCACACCAAGGCCGGAAGCGTGAATGCGGTCCCGGTCATCGCTTCACACTCGTCGGAGAATATTGGCCCAGCCGACTGCCGGCAGATTTTCATCGAGCGCAAGTAGGACGACGCGTCGGGAACGCGGTGGGCTCTCGTCGCGAGGCCGCCTCGATCAGGCGGCCTCGTTGTTTCACAGTTGTGGGATGACTGCGTGCCGCCTACACGGCCGAGCCATGGCTGCGCGTCAATGAGGCCGCGTCCTACTTTGGATGCCACCAGCGTCCGCCGATCACGACGCCTTCGGACGCGATCTTGCGATCGCCGGTCAGATGTTCGCCGACCACGTCGACATAGTCGAACTGGCCTTGCCTGATCGAGAGCAGCGTGGCATCGCCGACGCTGCCCGGCTTGAGGCTGCCGAGCTCCGGCCGCCGCAACGCCATCGCGGCGTTGACCGTGGATGCCGCGATCACGTCCGGTAGCCGCATCCCCATGCAGAGGAATTTCGACATCGTCGTCACCTGGTCGAACGCCGGACCGTCGATGCAAAGCTGATGGATGTCGGACGAGATGGTGTCGGGTGAGAAGCCGTTGGCGAGCATCGCGCGCGCGGTCTTGAAGGCGAACGAGCCCTTGCCGTGGCCGATGTCGAACAGCACGCCGCGCTCGCGCGCCTCCAGCACGCTCCTCTTCACCGTGCCCTGCGCGGTCGCCGGCGTGTTCGGGAACGGACGGAACGCATGGGTCAGCACGTCGCCCGGGCGCAGCCGCGCCAGCACCTCCTCATAGCTCGGCGGCGGATGATCGATATGCGCCATCAAGGGCATGCCGACCTGCTCCGCCACTTCGAGCGCGATCTCGAGCGGCACCAGCCCCGAGGTGCCCGAGGCGAACAGGCCGACGCGGACCTTGATGCCGACGATGAGGTCGCGGTTCTCGTCCGCGACGCGTGCGGCATCGACCGGATTCATCAGCCGCAACTCCTCGCTCTCGCCGACCATCACCCGGTCGGAGAAGCCGAAGATGCCGGCATGCGAGACGTGCAGATAGGCGAGGATGCGAACCTGGCTCGGTTCGATCACATGCTTGCGGAAGCCGGCGAAATTGCCCGGGCCGGCGCTGCCGGTGTCGACCGAGGTGGTGACGCCGGAGTTGCGGCAAAATTCCTCCGCGTCGATGCCGAGCGAGGTGCCGCCCCAATAGACATGGGTGTGCAGGTCGATGATCCCCGGCGAGACGATCAGCCCGGAGACGTCGCGCACGTCGGTCGCGGGATCGGCTTTCAACTCTCGGCCGATCGCGGCGACCTTGCCGCCGGCAAAGGCGACGTCGGTCACCGCATCGAGCTTTTGCGACGGGTCGACCACCCGTCCGCCGCGCAGAATCAAATCGAAAGGCATCGTCATCTCCGGATTTCAGGCCGGCACGATGGTCGACTTCGGCGGCGCCCGCAAGCGGCTCAACCGACACGGGCCTGATGGGAAATCGGCGCGGTCGCCGTCGTCACCTGATCCGCGCTGTTGTCTGCATCCTTGTCTATATCCTTGTCCCTATTCTCGGCGGACGCGACGATCGCCGCGATGGCCGGGTTATGCGCGGCCTCCGAGGCGGCAATGATTTCCTGGGCCCAGCGGTATGACGACTCGAAAATCTCCTGATGGCGGTCGAAATCGGTCACGTCGATGCCGTCAGGCGTTGGCGGGCGCATCACCAGGTCGAGCGGCGTGGTCGGCAGCGTGTCGTAGCGCTGATGCGCGACGAGGCTTCGCCACAACACATTGACGGCACTTGGCGCGGCCGGAAGCGACTTCCGCCGGAACGGCATCAGCAGGGTCGCAAGCAGCTCGAATCTTCCCGGCAGCGCGGCGTAGTCGACGTCGAACATCTCGGTCGCCGGCTCGCCGAAATGGACCACCAGGTTAGGGCCGCTCTTCATCTGGTGCATCTGCGCCAGCGGAACATTGTCGACGAGGCAGCCGTCGACCAGCATCGAACCGTCCCGCGTATAGAACGGCGGCAGCAGACCGGGAATGGCGCTGGATGCGCGCACCGCCTGCCAGAGCAGGCCGGTCCTGATCAATTCGAGACTGTGCGTCGACAGATTGGTGGCAACCGCCGCGAACGGCCGCCAGCAATCCTCGATCCGGCAATTGTGGCCGTACTGATCGGCAAGCGCCGCATCGAAGGCCTTGTGGTCCAGCAGCGCATAGCGCGGCCAGGTCGGGCGGCGGAAGCTGCGGCTGGAGACGAAGATCTCATGCGTGCCGCGCTCGAGATGTTCGGCGTCATAGTTCTTGGCAAAGCCCGCCGCCATCGCCGAACCGACGCTGGTGCCGACGAAGATGTCGAACATGGCGCCGCGCTCGCGAAAGGCCTTGTAGACCCCGACATGCGCGGTGCCGAGGCTGCCGCCGCCGCCGGCGACGAACCCGACGGCGCGACCGCACAGGAAGCGCACCAGGCTGTCGATATCGATCTGGTCCTCGAGCGCGACATGGTGGTGCATGAAGCAAGGCAGCCGCGCGAGCCAGGCCGCGGTGCCACTGACCTCGTTCTGCCTGATGTCATGAACGCGCACCAAGCGCCGCGCCGACGCCGGATGCACGGCGCAGGCGAAGCTCTCGAGCTCGGTCAGATCAGGCGGCGGCGCCTGGCCGCGGCAGGCGAACACGACGAGGTCGGCCTGGCGAATGGTCTTGCGCGCCCATTCCGATGCTTCGGAGCCGCCGAAATAAGCCACCAGCGGCGCGTCGTACTCGATCCGGTTGAGCCAGTCGGCGACCTCGGAGGCGTCCAGCGTGCGGCCGGGAAACATCGCCTGGACGCGCGCAAGGTCGACGATCTCGGCACCGGCGGCGGCGAGTCCCTGGCGCAGCCTTTGTTCAAAGGCAGCCGGCACCGGCTCGCGTCCACCCGAGATCAGCGCGACGGTGCGCGCCTTCGGTGATGCCCGGACCGGCAGCAGCCGCGCGGTCTGGATGGCAAACCGCTGCGCGAGCGCGGCCAGCAGCGCCTCGACGATCCCTGGCGTTTCCTCGACAAGCCGCGCATAGGCCGCGCGCGTCAGCGCCAGCACGCTGCTATCGCGGATCGCGATCACATTGGCCGTGCGCGGGATGTTGGCAAAGAAGCCGATCTCGCCGACCAGTTCGCCGGCGCGAAGCTCCGCAATCGGCTCGGGATGATCGGTCCGGTACACGGCGAGCGCACCGTGCAGCACCAGGAACAAGGCGTCCGAGGCGCCGCCCTGCTCGACCAGCAGCTCGCCACGCACGAGGTCCCGCCGGGTCATCGCGCCAAAGGCGATCAGCCGCTGCTCCGCGCTGAGCGTCCGGAACAGCGGGAAGTCCTCGGACAGGTTTCCCCACGCAAACGTTGCACTCGGCGGCACGCGGTTCGACTGCATGATCGGATGTTAGCGCCGGGCCGTCGTCCCGGCGAGCGATATCAGAGCTTGATCGGCAGCACCCGGCCGCTATTCCCTTGGGAGCACTGCAACAGGAATTGCAGCGCTCCCACTTGCCTGCCTCACCCGACCAGCTCCGGCCACGGCACGATGGTCGACTTCACCGTCTTCATCGCCATCGCGTCCGCGACCGCCTGAGCGACGCCGTCCTCGGTGAACGGATAGATGGTCTGCATGTCGAGCCAAGGATATTTGTCGCGGGTGCGGTAGAGCATATCGACGCCGAGCGGCAAATCGTTGCCGGTGAAGCCCCAGGAGCCGAGCACGTTGAGGTCCTTGGTGCAGATGCGATGCCACGACGTATTGATCGAGCCGGCATCGGTGAACTGGCCCATCTCGACGTAGGTGCCGCCGTCGCGCAGCATCTCGATGCCTTCGGGGCCGGCGGTCGGATGGCCGGAGCAATCCATGACGAGATCGGCGCCGAAGCCGCCGACGATGTCGCGCACCGCCTTGATGCGCTCCTCCGGCGTCTTGAGCTGCTCGATGTCGACGGTCGCCTCGGCACCGAACTTGCGCGCCAGCTTGAGCCGCGGATTTTCCGGCGCACCGACGGAGATCACGCGCCCCGCCCCCATCTCCTGCGCGGCGGCTACCGCCAAGATGCCGATCGGCCCGGAACCCTGGATCACCACCGTGCCGCCCCAGGAAAAGCCGCCGGCGCGGGTGGCGCGGTTGAAGGCGCGGATGCAGGAGGTCAACGGTTCCGAGAGCGCACCCAGCCGCAGCGACATGTCGTCGGGCAATTTGTAGATCTTGGTGCCGGGCAGCATGTCGAGATCGACATAGACATATTCGGCCCAGCCGCCCCACATGTGCGGCGCTTTGTCGAAGCCGAGATAGCGGCCGTAATACACCGGCGTCAGGCACTTGTTGGCACTCTCGGGATAATGAATGCAGTAATAGCAGCGGCCGCACGGCATCAAGGGCGGGATCATCACCTTCGATCCCACCTTGAGCGGCTTGCTCATGAAGTCTTCGGTGAACTCCGGGCCGCATGCGACGATCACGCCGCCGAGCTCATGGCCGAGCGTGAACGGCCATGGCAGCGGCTTCGGCCAATGTCCCTTCAGAATGTGCAGGTCGGTTCCGCAAACCCCGCAGGCGCCGACCTTGATCAAGGCCGCCTTTTTGCCGATTTCCGGCCATGGCACGGTCCGGATTACGGGCTTGGCTCCAGGTCCATCATGCGTGCAGACGCGGATCTGCTCCATCGGTTCGCTCTCCCTGTCCTTGTCGTTGGGCCGGGTACGGCCGCACCGAGTTTAGGTCAGGACGATTGGGATGTCATGAATGCCTGTCATGAAGGTCTTCATGACTGACCTTGTCGGGACGAGGCGCTTCAAGTCTTGACGGGAGTTTTTTCCGCAAGGAAGCATCGCAAGAAACCATCGATTGTGAACGCAGTTGAGTGCGCAGAAGTGAGTAGCATTGCGGGGACGACACCATGAATGCAGGTATCGAAGGTATCGTTGGCATGTACGTCAAGTTGGGCGAACTGGACACGCTGCAACGCATGAAGGAGCATCGGAAGAACCTGCTGGAGCAATGCGTCGATACGGCGAATTTCAGCTTCGACGTGACGCGATCGATCTACCGAAGCGACCTTGAGGTGATCGAAGCCGGCATCGAGAGCCTCTCAAGCGAGGTCACCGGCCATGTCGACGTCTTCAACGAGAACAGGATCGCCGGCTGGGCCCTGTACGACCAGCACCCCGACAAACGGGTGACGATCGATATCTATTTCGACGGCGAGCTCGTTGCCGAGGTCGTCGCCGATCAGTTCCGCAAGGACCTGCTCAAACTCAACAAGGGCGACGGGCACCACGCCTTCATGTTCGAGCCGCCAGCAGGGTCCTATCAGCCGCCCCTGGAGCTTGAGATCCGCGCGGCGAAACGCAAGGTGCTGAAAGCCGTGACCGTTGAACCACCAGCGGTGACGGTCGGGCCGGCCATGGACGCCGAGGCCAAATAGCGCCTCACCGCGCAGCTCCCGCGGAGATCGTCAATTCATCGCGGTGCCGTCGGGGGCAAAGCCCTCGACCTTGTCCGTGATCACGAACGACATCAGGTCGTGCCCGATCACCAATGGCCCCTGATAGGTCGTGCGCGTCCGCTTCAGCAACACGCCCTCCGGCACGTCCTGGGTCGGCGGCTGGCTCGCGAACACGATGTGCGAATAGACCGCGAGCTTCGGCTTCGCCTCTGCGAAGATCTTGCCGGCCTCTTCCGGCGAGGTGTGATGATTCTCGATCGCCCGGTAGTTCGGATAGGCCTTGAACAGGTCGGGATCGATGACCGCGACCTCGTGGATCAGGAGGTCGGCGCCCTCGGCCGCCTTGGCCACCCGCTCGTCCGGCTTGGTGTCGCCCGACAGCACCACCTTCTTGCCGTCATACTCGACGACATATCCGAACGACGGCTTGATCTTCTCGCCGTGATTGACCTCGATCGCGGTGACCTTGACGCCGTTCTTCTCGTAGACCGGTCCCGGCTCGATGTCCTTTGCCGCAAACGCGACACCCGAAGGCGGATAGTCCTCATCATCGATGCGGATACGGATGTCCTCGGAGAACGCCTTGGTGAGATTTTCGGTCGTCGCCACCGTGCCCTTCGGTCCGAAGATCGCCATCGGCGTCTTGCGCGAGCCGTACGGCGTGCCGATCCATCCCGTCAGCCACATGTCGGGAAGGCCGACGACGTGGTCGGAATGCAGATGGGTGATGAAGTGCGCCGTGATCGCGCCGATCGGGATCTTCTTCTGGAACAGGCGGATCGTCGAGCCGCGCCCGAGATCGAAGATCAGCTTCTCCGGCCCCGCCTCCACCAGTGTCGAGGCGCTGAAGCTGGAGAGCCGCGGCGTCGGCGTTCCGGTGCCGAGCAAGGTGACGCGCATCTCGGCTGCACGTGCCATGCCGCAGCCTGCGAGGATGGCCGCGACAAGCGCGAGCCACGGTTTCAGTCGCATGATTGAACGTCTCCACCCCATGAGCCTACTCATTGTCGAGGCTAGGTGAACTCGCCGGGGTTGCCAATGCCTGCTGCGACACGACGGACGGGCGCGGCGGATTGACAGTAACGGCAGCTCCATCCCAAGCTGCGGCACAATTTCAGGTTACGGAATGAAGCTACAGCCCGGCTCCGAACGAATCTTCGCGGACGAGCGCACCGACCCGCTGGATGGGCGCGTGCAATGGGCACCGGCGAAGTCGCTGTGGCTCGGCAGCATGACCGCGGTCGCGATCATCTTCGGGCCGCTGCTGTTCTCGTGGAGCGCATTCGCGCTGTTCATCGTGACCAGCGCAATCACCCTGTGCTTCGGACATTCGGTCGGCATGCACCGCCGCCTGATCCATGCGAGCTTCGACTGCCCGCTGTGGCTGGAGCGGCTCTGCGTCTATCTCGGCACGCTGGTCGGGATGGCCGGCCCCTACGGCATGGTGCGGCTGCACGATTTCCGCGACTGGGCGCAGCGCCAGGCGGCGTGCCACGCCTATTCGTGCCACGCGGCCGGCTTCTGGCGCGATGCCTGGTGGCAAATGCACTGCACGCTCGTGCTGAAACACCCGCCGGTGTTCCGGCTCGAACCGCGGCTCGCCGATGATCGCTTCTATGCATTCGTCGAGCGAACCTGGATGTGGCAGCAACTGCCCTGGGCGCTACTGTTCTTTGCGATCGGCTCGTGGAGCTGGCTGGTCTGGGGCATCTGCGTCCGGGTCGCGGTCTGCGTCACCGGTCACTGGCTGATCGGTCATTACTCGCATCGCAGGGGCGGACAGACCTGGGTCATCGAGGGCGTTGCAGCCCAGGGCTACAATGTCGGCATCGCCGGGCTGATCAGCATGGGCGAGAGCTGGCACAACAATCACCACGCCTATCCCGGCTCCGCGAAGCTCGGGCTGCTGCCGGGGCAGATCGATCTCGGCTGGTGGCTGATCAAAGCATTCGAGGCGGCAGGTCTCGCGCGCAACATCAAGACGCCGGACAATCTTGCGCCGCGCCCGGGCGCGCGCCGCGTCGACGGCCCTGATGACGCCGGTACGGCGCAGGCGAACGTCGCCGACCGCTCTCGCTCCGTGTCCGGGTTCCATTTCACAACCGTAACGCCCCGTTAACCCTATCAGCTTTAGGGTCATCGGGGCTCCGAATGGACGGTGGCCGGGTTTGTCGTGATGTCGTTTGCACAGAAGAAAACTAACGTCGTCCCCGTAGCCGAGGAGCGGCGCCGCTTCCAGCGCGTCAAGGTGCACCTGCTCGGCCGCTACATGCTGCCCGACCGGCGCGAGTTTCCCTGCCAGATTATCAACATGTCCCCGGGCGGCCTCGCGCTGCTGGCGCCCGGCATCGGCAATGTCGGCGACCGCGTGATCGCCTATCTCGACCATATCGGCCGCGTCGAGGGCCGCATCACCCGCATCATCGACAACGGCTTTGCCATGACGATCGGCGCCACCGCGCGTAAACGCGACAAGCTCGCCGCCCAGCTCACCTGGCTCGCCAACCGCGACATCCTCAATCTGCCCGAGGATCGCCGTCACGATCGTATCGTGCCGCGTAACCCGATCGCCCTGCTCACCCAGGAAGACGGCACGCGGATGACCTGCCGCATCATCGACCTCTCTTTGTCCGGTGCGGCTATTGCCGCCGAGAACCGCCCGCCGCTGAAATCGCTGGTGATGCTCGGCCGGGTGCAGGCCCGCGTGGT
>NZ_JASGSR010000194.1:0-10437 GCF_040446015.1 Bradyrhizobium sp. INPA03-11B | reverse complement strand
GCCACCAGACATCCTGAAGGACATCAACGAGACCGAGCCGAAGATCTCGGTCTTCCCGGAAAATTACGTCGCCTCCGTGGTCCGCCTGCGGGCCTATGACGACATGTTCCTGTACGTGGCGCGGCTGCTCGATCCGGCTGTTGTCGCCCAGCTCAAGCAGACCCAGACCAGCGCCGCCGAATATGCCCAGCTCGAGACCCGAAGGCTTGGCATCCAGGTCGCGTTCGCGCTGATGTTCGCGGTGATCGCGCTGACCATCCTGATGGCCTCGGTGCTGATCGGGCTGAACTTCGCCAACGGGCTGGTGTCGCCGATCCGCCAGCTGATGGGCGCGGCGAGCGAGGTCTCGACCGGCAATCTCAATGTCCAGGTGCCGGTCCACAAATCGGCCAGCGACCTCGCGCTGCTCGGCGAGATCTTCAACAAGATGACGCAGGAGCTGAGGACCCAGCGCAACGAGCTGGTCGATGCCAGCGAGACCATCGACAGCCGCCGCCGCTTCATCGAAGCGGTGCTGTCGTCGGCCTCTGCCGGCATTATCGGCGTTGATGCCTCCGGCAGCGTCGGCATCCTCAACCGCTCGGCGGAAAAGCTGATCGGGCACGCCGAGTCGGAGACATTAGGCCATCCGCTCTCCGACGTGCTGCCCGAGCTCGACGAGATGATGAAGACCGCGCGCGAGGGGACGCAGCGCCTGGTGCAGGGCCAGGTCACGATCCTGCGCGACGGCCATGAGCGCAATCTGTCGGTTCGCGTCTCGGCCGAGCAGACCAGTCAGTCCCGCGACAGCTACATCATCACGCTCGACGACATCACCGAATTGGTCTCCGCGCAGCGCACCTCGGCCTGGGGCGACGTCGCCCGCCGCATCGCGCACGAGATCAAGAACCCGCTGACCCCGATCCAGCTCTCTGCCGAGCGCATCCGCCGCAAGTTCGGCAAGACCATCACCGAAGAGAAGGACAAGTCGATCTTCGAGCAGTGCACCGACACCATCGTGCGCCAGGTCGACGACATCAGGCGCATGGTCGACGAGTTCTCGCGCTTTGCGCGGATGCCGAAGCCCGTGATGGAAGGCGAGGACGTCGCCGACGTGGTGCGCCAGGCGGTGTTCCTAATGAAGGTCGCGCATCCCGATCTCGTCATCGAGGCCGACATCAAGCAGTCGCCGCTGCCCGCGCAGTTCGACCGCCGGCTGATCTCGCAGGCGCTGACCAACATCATCAAGAACGCGACCGAGGCGATCGAGCAGGTGCCGCCCGAGGAACTCGGCAAGGGCCGCATCGACGTCGTGGCGCAGCGCGAGAACGACGACATCCTGATCGACGTCGTCGACAACGGGATCGGCCTGCCCAAGGTCGCGCGCGCGCGGCTGCTCGAGCCCTATGTCACGACGCGGGCGAAGGGCACCGGCCTTGGACTTGCGATCGTCGGCCGCGTTCTGGAGGACCATGGCGGCCGCATCGAGCTCAAGGACGCGTCCGATTTCCGCGAGGGCCAGCGCGGTGCCTGGATGCGGCTGCGCTTTTCCGTCACCGGCCAGGCGGCCAAGCCGGAGAACAAGCCCGAGAGCAAGGACCAAAAGCCGGACGTGAAACCGGAATCAAACAACCCCGAAAGTGAAAAAAATCCGCCGGAAGAGCCGACCAACGGCCCGGCACAGACGACCAACAATGAACCAAAAATCCAAGAAGCAAATAGCCAAGAGCCAAATGCGCAAGAGCCAAGAAGCCAAGAGCCAAAAATCAAAGCCGCGACGGGCGACTGACAAGGCAGGTGTAACCCATGGCAAGTGACATTCTGATTGTCGACGACGAAGCTGACATTCGTGACCTCGTCGCGGGTATCCTGGACGATGAGGGCTTCTCCACGCGCACCGCGCGCGACAGCGATTCGGCGCTGGCCGAAATCGCAAACCGCCGCCCGAACCTGATCTTCCTCGACATCTGGCTGCAGGGCTCCAAGCTCGACGGCCTGCAACTGCTCGAGCAGATCAAGAAGGACAATGCCGATCTGCCGGTCGTGATGATCTCCGGCCACGGCAACATCGAGACCGCGGTCGCCGCGATCAAGCGGGGCGCCTATGACTTCATCGAGAAGCCGTTCAAGTCGGACCGGCTGATTCTGGTCGCGACCCGCGCGCTCGAGACATCGCGGCTGAAGCGCGAGGTGAAGGAACTCAAGCAGCTGGCGCCCGCGGCGAGCGTGCTGACCGGCCGCTCGGCCTGCATGAACCAGCTGCGCCAGACCATCGACCGCGCCGCCAAGGCCAACAGCCGTATCCTGATCGTAGGTCCCTCCGGTGCCGGCAAGGAGCTTGCCGCGCGCACGCTGCATCATGCGTCGGGTCGCGCCGAGGGGCCGTTCGTGGTGATCAATGCGGCCGCGATCACCCCGGAGCGCATGGAGATCGAGCTGTTCGGCATCGAGGGATCGAACGGCGAGCAGCAGCGCAAGGCCGGCGCGCTCGAGGAAGCGCATGGCGGCACGCTGTTCATCGACGAGATCGCGGACATGCCGCGCGAGACCCAGAACAAGATCCTGCGCGTGCTGGTCGATCAGACCTTCCAGCGCCAGGGCGGCACCAGCAAGGTGCATGTCGACGTCCGCATCATCTCCTCGACCGCACGCAATCTCGAGGAGGAGATCGCCGGCGGCCGTTTCCGCGAGGACCTCTATCACCGCCTCTCGGTGGTGCCGATCCGGGTGCCGCCGCTGTCGGAGCGCCGCGAGGACATCCCCGAGCTGATCGACTATTTCATGGACCAGATCTCGGCGGCCACCGGCCTGCCGAAGCGGCAGATCGGACAGGACGCGATGGCCGTGCTGCAGTCCCACGTCTGGCCGGGCAACGTCCGTCAGCTCCGCAACAACGTGGAGCGGGTGATGATCCTGGCCGGCGGCGGCCCGGAGGCGATCATCACGGCCGACATGCTGCCGCAGGACGTCGGCTCCATGGTGCCGGCGATGCCCACCTCCAACAATGGCGAGCACATCATGGGCCTGCCGCTGCGCGAGGCGCGCGAGGTGTTTGAGCGCGACTATCTGATCGCCCAGATCAGCCGCTTCTCCGGCAATATCTCGCGCACCGCGGAGTTCGTCGGCATGGAGCGCTCGGCGCTGCATCGCAAGCTGAAGGCGCTCGGGGTCGGTTGACCCCGCGCTCCGGGCGAGCGGCTTGGAGTGCAGCCGACTTGGCGTTAAGCCTCGGCGATCACCCGCCGGGGTGGCAGGACCAGGGTCAGGGCCGGAGGGCCGGCGAGCGAGGCGAGGGTGGGGCCGGTACAACCGGGGGATTTATCCACTCTCCACGAGAATATTCGTCTCTTTCCTCGCCCTTTCTTAGAATTGCCACCGTGTTCCTACCGACTGCACCGCGAACCGGCTTGCCTAAAAACCGCGCGTGGCCTCTAATCCTACCGCTACGCCTGCCAGAGGGGGATCTCAGGGCAGGTGGGCAGCCGGGGGAGGCTCCGTGAGAGAGCCGCAACCGGTTCAATAAAAAGAAGCACAAGCTTGCGGGACAAAAACAATGGCGGCAGACCGCGCACAAAATCTACAAGACACCTTCCTTAATCACGTTCGTAAAACCAAGACGCCACTGACGATATTTCTGGTCAACGGAGTAAAGCTGCAGGGCATTGTCACATGGTTCGACAATTTCTGTTTGCTGCTGCGGCGCGACGGTCACTCGCAGCTTGTCTACAAGCATGCGATCTCGACCATCATGCCCGGAGCCCCGATTCAGCTGTTCGAAGGTGGTGAGGACGCACCGGCTTGAGAGTGAACTGATTGGAACCCTTCAATCGTGAAGGGGGCGCCGACCGGACCAAGTCTAGGCCCGGGTCGGCGGGGAACGGCAGCAGCGGGCGGGTGATCGTCATCGGCCCGTACCTGCGCGTGCGCCGTGGCGACGGCGACGCGCAGACGGAATCCTCTGTCCGCGACTACGAAGCGCGGATCGAGGAGGCCGCCGGCCTTGCCGGAGCGATCGATCTCACCGTGGTGGAATCCGTCATCGCGCCGATCAGCCAGATCCGACCCGCGACCTATCTCGGCAAGGGCAAGGTCGAAGAGATCAACGGCCTCGTCGCCAGCAACCACGTCGAGCTCGTGGTGATGGATTGCGCGCTGTCGCCGATCCAGCAGCGCAACCTCGAGAAGGCCTGGAGCACCAAGGTGCTCGACCGCACCGGCCTGATCCTGGAAATCTTCGGCCGCCGCGCCAAGACCAAGGAAGGCGCGCTGCAGGTCGAGCTCGCCCATCTCAACTACCAGCGCAGCCGACTGGTGCGGTCCTGGACCCATCTCGAACGGCAGCGCGGCGGCTTCGGCTTCATGGGCGGCCCCGGCGAAACCCAGATCGAGGCCGACCGCCGCCTGATCTCCGAGCGCATCACCAAGCTCGAAGGCGAATTGAAGAAGGTGCAGGCGACGCGGCGGCTGCATCGTGCCGGCCGCCAGCGTGTGCCGTACCGCGTGGTGGCGCTGGTCGGCTACACCAATGCCGGCAAGTCGACGCTGTTCAACCGCCTGACCAGGGCCGACGTGCAGGCCGCCGACATGCTGTTCGCGACGCTCGACCCGACGCTGCGCGCGCTCAACCTGCCGCACGGCGGCAAGTCGATGCTGTCTGACACGGTCGGTTTCATCTCCAATCTGCCGACCCAGCTGGTGGCCGCGTTCCGCGCCACGCTGGAGGAGGTGCTGGAAGCCGACATCATCCTGCATGTCCGCGACATCTCGCATGAGGATGCCGAGGCGCAGGAGCGCGACGTCGAGGGCGTGCTGCGTCAGCTCGGCATCGATCCCGACGCCGATGGCGGCCAGCGCATCATCGAGGTCTGGAACAAGATCGACCGCTTCGATCCCGAGGAGCGGGACAATCTGCGCAACATCGCCGCGCGCCGCCCACCGGAGCGGCCCTGCTTCCTGGTTTCGGCCGTGACCGGTGAGGGGATCGACGCACTGCTGTCGGCGATCGAGGATCGCCTGGCGGCCAAGCGCATGACGCTGCAGCTCTCGATCGACGCCTCCGACGGCGCCGGCATCAGTTGGCTGCACCGCAACGCCGAGGTCCTGAACAAGGAGCTCCATGGCGAGCGCTTCGACATGACGGTGCGGGTCGACGAGACCAAGCGCGACATCGTGGTGAGCCGGTTCGCCGCCGTGCCCCACGAGGCATAAGCCTCCGGCGCCGCGTGCCGCAATCTGCCGAAATATGACGGCGCCGTGACGCGGCCTCACTCCGGCGCGCCTGCGACGCGCCGCCGCACTTTCTGTTTGAAATCTCCGCCGCCTTGGTTCATTGCGCTGCAGAACGCAAAGGCGAGGGCGATCGATGCAAGACTCCGAAACCATGACCAAAGAGACGCTCAGCCCGAATGGGGACCTCGCCCATGCGCGGGCCCCCGAGATCGTCGATGCCCTGAACGCCCACGAGCCGGCGGATGCCGCAAAACTGCTGCAATCGCTGCCGGCGGAGAAGGCGATCGAGGTGCTCGACCTGCCCGGGCTCGACAACACCTGCGAGATCCTCGCCGAGCTGCCGCAGGACACCGCGGTGTCGCTGCTCTCAGGCGTCTCCGACGACCGCGCCGCCGACATTTTCAAGGAACTGGTCGAGCCGCTGCGCACCACGCTGCTGAACGGGCTCAATCCCGATACCCGCAGCGTCATCTCGGGGCTGCTGGCCTATCCCGAGCGCAGCGCCGGCAGCATCATGACGACCGAGTTCGTCAGCGTGCCCTCGAACTGGACCATCGCCGAGGTCCTGCATCACATCCGGATGGTCGAGCGGACCCGCGAGACCGTGTACTCGATTTTCGTGATCGATCCGGTCAAGAAGACCTTGATCCAGGCCGTGCCGCTGCGCCGCCTGATCTCGGCCGATCCCCACGCCAATGTGCTGACCGCTGCGCCCGCGCGAAAGCCGCTGATGATTGCGCCCGAGGCCGACCGCATGGAGGCGGCGCGGCTGATCTCGCGCTACGATCTGCTTGCGGTCGCGGTCGTCGACGGCCCAGGCCATATCCTCGGCATCGTCACGGTGGACGACGTCATCGACGCCATCGTCGAGGAATCGACCGAGGACGCCCAGAAGTTCGGCGGCATGGAAGCGATCGACGAGCCATACCTGCGGATCGGTTTCGGCGAGATGATCAAGAAGCGCGCCGGCTGGCTGTGCGCGCTGTTCCTGTCGGAAATGCTGACCGCGACAGCGATGCAGTCGTACCAGAGCGAGCTCGAGAAGGCGATCGTGCTGACGCTCTTCATCCCGCTGATCATGAGCTCCGGCGGCAACTCCGGCTCGCAGGCGACGTCGCTGCTGATCCGCTCGCTAGCGCTGCACGAGGTACGGCTGCGCGACTGGTGGCGTGTCGCCGTGCGCGAGCTGCCGACCGGAATCGTGCTCGGCTCCATCCTCGGCTTGATCGGCATTATCAGGATCACGCTCTGGCAGACGCTCGGCCTGTTCGATTACGGCCCGCATTGGGTGCTTGTCGCCACGACCGTCGGCGCCGCCCTGATCGGCATCGTCACTTTCGGCTCGCTGTGCGGCTCGATGCTGCCGTTCATCCTCAAGCGCATCGGCTTCGACCCGGCCAGCGCCTCCGCGCCGTTCGTCGCGACGCTGGTCGACGTAACCGGCCTCGTGATCTATTTCGGCGTTGCCGCCGTGATCCTGCGCGGGACGCTGTTGTAAGAGAAGGCTGCGCCCACATTCTCGCCGTCGTCCCTGCGAAAGCAGGGACCCATAACCACCGGCCCTGATTGTTGAGCACGCTCGAAGTTCTGCTCGCCTAGGTGAATCCTTGGCGATGCCGTGGGACTGATATCGTCCACCAACCGATAGATCACGCGGTATGGGTCCCGGCCTTCGCCGGGACGACGGCTTCATTTGCCGTCTTGGCCTCGTTCCACAAGGCATCCATCTCCTCGAGCGACGCCCCCTCCAGCGATCGTCCCTGCGCCGCCAGCGCCTTCTCGATATAGGCGAACCGCCGCTCGAACTTGGCGTTGGTTGCGCGCAGGGCGGTTTCCGGATCGGCGTCGACGTGACGGGCGAGGTTGACCAGCGCGAACATCAGGTCGCCGGTCTCTTCCGCGATCTCCTGCTTATCGTTGCGGTCGAGCGCTGCCTCGATCTCATCGGCCTCCTCGCGGATCTTGGCGAGCACCGCGCGCGGGTCGTTCCAGTCGAAGCCGACGGTGGAGGCCTTGCGCTGCAATTCCATCGCGCGCGTCAGGGCAGGCAGGCCCGCCTTCACGCTTGCGAGCAAGGATTTGTGCGCGGCGTCCTTCGGCGGCCGCCGCGCCGCGCGCTCGGCCTTCTCCTCGGCCTTGATGCGCTCCCAGGCGCTCTTGACGCCGGCCGGCTGGATGTTGCCGTCCTTGTCGGCAAAGACGTGCGGATGACGGCGGATCATCTTCCTCGTGATCGCCTCGACCACATCGCCGAACGCAAACGCGTTCTGCTCCTCGGCCATGCGGGCATGATAGACCACCTGCAGCAGGAGATCGCCGAGCTCCTCGCGCAGATCGTCGAGATCGCCGCGCGTGATCGCATCCGCGACCTCATAGGCCTCCTCGATCGTGTAGGGTGCGATGGTCTCGAAGTTCTGAATGAGATCCCATGGGCAGCCGGTCACCGGCGTGCGCAGCGCGGCCATGATCTCGATCAGGCGGGAAATGTCGCGGGAAGGGGTCATGGGACACCGGATTGTGAAGGGTAGACGCGTTATGCCAAATCGGCCCGGCCGATCCCAGAAGAACGCGCCGGAATCACGGCGCTGTCCACCGATTGGCCTCGGGCGCCGTCAGGTGCTAAATCGCGTTCCATGACCGATCAGAACACTTCCGACACCGCGCTGGTGCTGTTTTCCGGTGGCCAGGATTCCACCACCTGCCTGGCCTGGGCCTTATCGCAGTTTACACGCGTCGAGATGCTCGGCTTTTCCTACGGCCAGCGCCATGCCATCGAACTCGATTGCCGCGACCGGCTGCTGGCAGGGATCAAGCAGATGCGGCCGGATTGGGCGGCGAAACTCGGCGACAGCCATACGCTTGATATCCCGACGCTGTCTGAGATCTCCGACACCGCGCTGACCCGCGACGTCGCGATCGAAATGGGCGCAGACGGTCTGCCCAACACCTTCGTGCCCGGCCGCAACCTCGTGTTCCTTACCTTCGCCGCGGCGCTGGCCTATCGGCGGGGCATCCGCCACATCATCGGCGGCATGTGCGAAACCGATTATTCCGGCTATCCGGATTGCCGCGACGAGACCATCAAGGCGTTGCAATCGGCGCTCAATC
Source organism: Bradyrhizobium sp. INPA03-11B (assembly GCF_040446015.1). Lineage (NCBI taxonomy): Bacteria > Pseudomonadati > Pseudomonadota > Alphaproteobacteria > Hyphomicrobiales > Nitrobacteraceae > Bradyrhizobium > Bradyrhizobium sp. INPA03-11B. The sequence continues at coordinate 2,121 of NZ_JASGSR010000194.1, read as the reverse complement.
TCGGCATGGCCAAGGACTTCGAGCTGCACACGCCGCTGATGTGGCTCGACAAGGCCGCGACCTGGCGGCTCGCGCACGAGCTCGGCGGGGCAGGGCTGGTCGATCTGATCCGCGAGCACTCGCACACCTGCTATCTCGGCGAACGCGGCGCACAGCACGATTGGGGCTATGGCTGCGGCGAATGCCCGGCCTGCAGCCTGCGCGCCAAGGGCTGGCGGGAATATGTCGCGCAGGGCAATCCCTGAGTAGCGACACCGCGTTGGTTGGCGGGCGATGCCAAATCAAACTCGCTGTCGTCCCTGCGAAAGCAGGGACCCATAACCACCGATGTTCGTTGCTAAGCTAGGCTGGAACGACGAGTCCCATTCGCTACATCCGCTGCGGGGTATGGGTCCCTGCTTTCGCAGGGACGACGGCTGCGAGCGTGGCGCGATCCAGTCACATGACGGAAGAGGGGCCGCTACTCGAAATCCTTCGCCGTCAGCTCGATCGGCTGGCCGTGCGGGGTGCGATCGGCAGCGTGGTCCCAGGCGTCGCGGTAGCGGTGCAGGGTCTCCGTTGTCGTGACGCCCTTGGCGGCCACGAGGTGTTCGAGCGTCGCCAGCCAGTGCTGGTAATAGGTCTCGCCGGTGTCGGGATCGCCGGCGGCCTGTGCGCGTTTGATCTGATCGGCGAGGGCGGCCGCCCATTCGGGCCAGCTGAACACGCCGCGGTCATGCAGCGTCAACGCCATCGCGAACGCCTGCGCTTCCCAAGGCGCACGGAACACCGGGCCTTCCTGATCGCGAGGAATGCTGGACACGGCGCTGGTCGCGCGCGCGGCGGCGTCGGCATCCATCAGATGGCCTCCAGATAGGGCTCGAACGCGTCGATCGAAACCTTGATGGTTGGATCGGAGTCCGGTCCCCACAATTCGCGTCCATCGAACACGACGGTGTACAGCCATTGCGGATGCTCGCCGGCGTCGTTCGCCGCAGTATCGGGGAAAACGTGACAGCCATGATCGCGCTCGACCACCCCGACATGACCACGCACGTAGCGCGGCAGCCGGGTGTGCGTGGCCGGATGGATGTTCTTCGCCCGCACCCGATCGCCGGCCTTGAATTTCGCGGCCGCCGGCGCGGTGCGGCCGAACTTGCCGCGCACCATGATGCGCTCGATATCGGCGGTCGAGAATTTGCCGTGCTTGAGCGCTTTCGCCGGCGCGACGGAATGTCCGGCAGCGACGTCGTCCTTGGAGATATAGCCCTTGTCGAGCAGCAGCGCCTCCAGCCCGAGCAGCCATTTCCTGTAATAGGAGCTCGACAGATAGACCTGCGGGGGCAGGGTCTCGCGATAGAAGCGCGAGGCATCGATGTTGAAGGCGCCGGCCGCGCCCATCGCGCGGACCATGGCGAGCACCCGCGATTCCCATTCCTGATGGAACATCGGCTCGTTCGGCTCGGGCTCGACCTTGCCGAACCCGTCCATGCCGCCCATGTCGTGGACGCCGTTCATGACGGCGCTCCCGGCGTCTTGGGGAATCCGGTGCCGATCATGGAATCGCGCGTCACGAGGTCAGCGAGTTGTTCCTCGCTCCAGCCCTCGGTGCCTGCGGGCCGCATCGGCAGCACCAGGAAGCGCGTCTCAGCCGTGGAGTCCCAGACCCGGATTTCCGTCTCCTTCGGCAGGCTGACGCCAAAATCGGCAAGCACGCCGCGCGGATCCTTCACTGCACGCGAGCGGTACGGCGAGGCCTTGTACCAGACCGGCGGCAGGCCGAGCATTTCCCAGGGGTAACAGGAGCAAAGCGTGCAGACGACCATGTTGTGACGGCCGGGCGTGTTCTCGATCGCGACCAGATGGTCGCCGACGCGGCTGACATGACCGAGGGTGCCGACCGCCTTGCTGGCGTCCTCAAGCAGCGCCTGCTTGAAGGCGGGATCGGTCCAGGCCTTGGCGACGACCTTGGCGCCGTTATGCGGGCCGATCTTGGTCTCATAGGCCTGCACGATGGCGTCGAGCGCAGCAGCCTCGACATAGCCCTTTTCGGTCAGGATCGATTCCAGCGCGCGGACGCGCAGTTCGGTTTCCGACAGTTCGGAATGGTCGTGATCGTGGTGGTGGTGATCATGTTCGCTC
>NZ_JASGSR010000193.1:0-10527 GCF_040446015.1 Bradyrhizobium sp. INPA03-11B | reverse complement strand
ACCAACAGGCCGCTCGCGAGCGCGCTTCTATATCGCGCCGTAGCGAGCGGGCGGCCGGCCCGTTACCCCATCTACGGATGCCGCGAATGCCCATTGCGCTCTACTCGCGCTCGAATGCCAGTGCCCTGGAGCGCTTGTGACGCTCCAGGGCATGGCCGATCAGGACGTCCATCAATTCGGATTGCGGCAGGCCGCTGGCCTCCCACAGCCGCGGATACATGCTGATGTTGGTGAAGCCGGGCAGGGTGTTCGCCTCGTTCACGAACGCCTGCTCGCCGTGCAGGAAGAAGTCGATGCGCGCCATGCCTTCGCAACCCAGCACGCCGAATGTCTTGATCGCGAGCTCCCTGATGCGATCGGCCACGGCGGGCGGGACGTCGGCGGGCACTTGTAGCAGGGCGCCATCCGCATCGAGATACTTCGCGTCGTAGGAGTAGAAGCCGTGCTTGTCGGACGGCACGATCTCGCCGAGCTGCGAGGCACGCACGCGGCCCTCGGCATCCTCGAGCACGGAGCACTCGACCTCCCGGATCGGCGCGATGCAGCGCTCGATCAGGATCTTGGTGTCGAAGCGGAACGCCAGTTTGCAGCCGTTCTCGAACTCCGCCGCGTTGCGCGCCTTCGACACGCCGACCGATGATCCCATGTTGGCCGGCTTGACGAACAGCTCCTGCGAGCCGAGGGCGCTGACCGCGTCGTCATAGCTGACGGGCGCGGCGATCGACATCGCGACAAAGGGGACGATCGGCAATCCCGCCTCGCGCAGCAGGCGCTTGGCGACGTCCTTGTCCATTCCGGCCGCCGAGCCCATCACGCGCGAGCCGACATAGGCCACGTCGGACAGCTCCAGCGCGCCCTGCACCGTGCCATCCTCGCCATTGGGGCCGTGCAGGACCGGGAAGACGACATCGAATGCCGGCAATTCCGCCGGCACTGCCTCAGGTCCCGGAAGCACCACGACGCGGCCCTGTCCGCCCGGCAGCAGCGCGAGTTGCGGCCCATGGTCTGGAATGGTCAGCGTGCCGCCACCCGCGCCGGCGCCGTTTCCCGCATCGGCGACGATCCAGCGGCCATCCCGGGTGATGCCGATCGCCGTGGCCTCATAGCGATCCGGGTCGAGCGAGCGAAGCACGTTCGCTGCCGACGCCCGCGACACGTCATGTTCGGCCGATCGTCCGCCGAACAGGATTGCAACCCGTCTCTTGCGCTCTGCCATTGTCCGCTCTTCGGTCGGCTTGGTGCATGGAATCCAGCCACAGTATGGTTGGAAGAACGTGTCGACATTTGGCCCAGGAATACGGCCCGGTTCACTTCTGCAACACCAGGCGCACCAGTTCGGCCTGTCGTTTCGACCCGGTCTTGTCGAAGATGTTCGACAGATGCGTTCGTGCCGTTCCGACGGTGATGCCGAGCCTGCCGGCGGCGGCCTGACGGCCATCGCCCTTGATGATTTCCAGCGCGAACGCGGCTTCCGCGGGCGTCAGGCCGAAACGCCGTTGCAGGCTGTCGAGCCTGGCCTGCATTTCCGTCTCGGGATCGGTAATCAATACGATCGCGACCGGGCGCCGTGAAACGGTCCAGGGCAGCGCGGCCATCGCTGTTTCCAGCGGCACCGGTATCACGAGAACACCAAGCGGCGATCGGCCGGTTTTCCGCCGCAGCGTGAGCTCGCCGCCGGCTCCGATGCCGGCCAGCGTCAGGCAGGACGACACCAGTTTCCGCAATAACCGTCCACAGTCGGCGTCGGATGCAGACAGGATGCCGTCTTCAAGGCGGAGCCCATCATCGGCGTCGAGCAAGGCTTGCGCGATGCGGTTGGTGAACAGGGGCCTTGCCTCGGCATCGACGAGGAGAAAGCCCTGCTGCAATCGATCAAAATCCGCGAGCGCGCTCTCGCTGGCGAAGGTCAGATGATACACGCGGCGTTGCAATGCGACTGCGCGAACCAGATGTTGCGCGAGGTTTGCAAACAGCCGCTTCTGGTCGGTGCCGAATGGCGACCGGTTCAGCGATCCGTGGATGGTGAAGATTCCCGTCGCGCCATCGTCGACCAATAGATTGGTGGTCAGCGGCTCGGTGTCGTAGCCGGCCGGACGCCACCACTCCTGATAAAAGTCCGTGCCGGTGAACTGGTCCTGCGTGATGAAGTTGCCAACGGTGAAAACCTTGCCCGGGGCCTGACCGATGCCGAGCGGCAGCAGCGGATTGCGTGGCGCCCAGTCCAGCAGGCGGTTGACCAGTACGGGATCGATCCGCGGCGCGAGCAGGTTCGAGAGCCCGGTCGCCGGATCGTAGACGCCGAAGATCACCTCCGGTCCGCCGACGGCATCGCCGATCCGGTTCAGGACATCAGGCCAGCGCGCGGCGTCGAGGGCCGCGTCGTAGATGGCGGCGACGAGATCGTGCAGCCCGCCTTCGCCGGTCAATGTGCCGCCAAGCATCGATCAGCCCCTGCCTGGTTGCAATCTGGCCCGGATGCCATTCGCACCGCAAGGCTGGATTGTGGGCATTTCTCGATGTTGCGGCAAAGCATCACTTGCCGACATTCAGGCAGAGCCTCCGACGAACGTCAGATGCGACCGCCGTGCGGCTTGAGGAAGGTGTCGGCACAGCATTTCAGTCGGCAGAATCGCGCCGTCCGTTTTTCAGGTGCTCGCATGTACGGTGATCGGCGTCACATAATCATCATTCCGGCACTCAGGAGCCTGTCTCGCAAGGCGCGCTTGTTGGCCAGGAGCATACTCACCAGTGGGGTCGCGGGCGTGCTCGGCGCCGGCGTAATGCTATGTCCAAGGGTGGCCCTGTCCACGGACTATGCTGCCGGCGGCGGTGTCATCAACGCGCCATCGGGGTCTGCGACGGCGGTCGGCTCCGGCGCGACTACAACGGGTGTCGACGCATCGGCCTTTGGCGCCCGTGCCGTCGCGAACGGTGACACCGCGACCGCGACGGGCGCGTTCAGCAGCGCCAACGGCGCCGCAGCGACAGCAACGGGACTAAGCAGCATCGCAAACGGGACCAACGCGACCGCGACGGGTGAAGCCAGCAGGGCGCTCGGCACGAACGCGACGGCGACCGGACAAGGCAGCACGGCGACCGGCACCCTTGCAACGGCGACCGGCGCATTCAGTACCGCGACCGGCTTTAGCGCGACCGCGATGGGCTATGGCAGCAACGCGAATGGCAACTCTGCGACCGCGAGCGGTCAAGGCAGTTTCGCCAATGGATTGGCTGCAACCGCGACCGGGGCCAACAGCGCCGCGATCGGGGACAGTTCAACGGCAACGGGACAGGCCAGTGTCGCGAAAGGCAACTCTGCGACCGCGACCGGAAATTTCAGTGCCGCAACCGGATTCAACGCCACGGCGACGGGTGCAAACAGCGTAGCCAACGGAGACCGTGCCACCACGACCGGCGCGAGCAGTGCCGCGACCGGGATTAGTGCGACCGCGATGGGGACGTCGGCCGCCGCGACCGGCAATTCTGCAACGGCTGTCGGTGCGGACAGCATCGCCAACGGTGCAACCGCCAGCGCGTTCGGCCAGGGCAGCAACGCCAGCGGCGCAGCGACAACCGCGATCGGTCAGGCCAGTACCGCGAGCGCCACCGGCGCCACCGCGGTGGGTGCCAACTCAAGCGCGACAGCGTCCGGTGCGGTCGCCGTCGGTTTCAATGCCGCCGCCACGGGCGCCAATGCGATCGCGATCGGCAATGGCGCGGTCGCGACCGGCTCGATCGCAGTCGGTGCGGGCGCGCTGGCTTCCAATGGCGGCGCGGCGTTCGGCGACGGCGCGGTGGCAACGGGAGCGAATTCGGCCGCCTTCGGAACCAATGCCGCGGCGACCTTCGCCAATTCCACCGCAATCGGCGCCGGCGCGACGACGACGGCGGCAAATCAGATTTCGGTCGGTACCAGTACCAGCACCTACCGGATGTCCGGTATCACCTCGGCGGCGAGCCTTGCCGCGCAGTCCGGCCCGACCCAGGTGGTGACGACGGATGCCGCCGGCCATCTCGCGTCGGCCAACTTCACTCCACAGGACATATCCGGTCTCCAAACCAACGTATCGACGCTGCAGGGCAACGTCGCGACGTTGCAGACGCAGATGCGGCAGGCGTTCGAGGGAACCGCGATCGCCATCGCTATGGGCGGCGCGGCGCTGCCATCGGACAAGAGGTTCGCGATCTCGACCAATTGGGGCACCTTCCGTGGGCAGAACGCCATGAGCCTCGGGGCCCAGATGCGGCTCAACCAGTATGTCGTGCTCAATGGCGGCATCGCCGCCGGCTTCGCGCAAGGTGGCGTCGGTGGACGCGCCGGGGTGACCGTTGCGTGGTGATCCGGAAAGCATCCTGGCTGCGGGCTCTGGTCGCTGCGGGCGCGTTGCTGGCGGCCGCCGTCTGTCGTGCGGAGACGCCGCCGGCACCCAAGCCGGCCCAGATCGATCGCAACGGCGTGCTCATACTGGTGCGCTCCGCGCTGCTTGCGCTCGATCACGCCAACAAAACGGGTAACTACACGGTGCTGCGCGACATCGGCGCGCCGGGCTTTCAAATCAACTCAGCGGCTCGCCTCGGGGAGATCTTTGCCAAGCTGCGCAACGACAATCTGGATCTTTCCGGCGTCGCCGTGATCGATCCCCAACTCAATCTGCTGCCGCAGATCGAGGCCAACGGATTGATGCATATGGCGGGCTTCTTTCCGTCGGTTCCGAACCAGGTCAATTTCGACCTGGCGTTCGCGCCGGTGAACGGGCAGTGGCGGCTGTTCGGGATCTCGGTATCGATTGGACAGAGCGGGCCCGCCGCGCCCGAGCCGCCACCCGCGGCGCCCGCAAACGGCGCCAAACCGGCTGCAAAGCCGCTGCCTGCAAGCAAGCATGGGCCCGCGGACAAACCGGCCGATGCCCCCGCGTCAAGATAGCGCCCTGAAGCTGATGTTTGACAGCCGTACTGCATGACGTCAGCGGGGCGGTTTCATAAACGTTGCGTTTCCAAAATTGCACGATCCATGCACTTGCATCTTTCTCGGCGCGCCGGTAGGTGAGATGCGCGAGCTTCACGCACAACCCGAAGGAATTTGCTATGGCCTATAACATCGTCACCATCGTCGGCAGCATCCGCAAACAGAGCTTCTCGCTCAAGATCGCCAATGCGCTGGCCAAGCTCGCACCGGCGTCGCTGAAGCTCGACGTGACGACGCTTGAGGGCATTTCCTTCTTCAACCAGGACCTCGAGGCCGCCCCGCCGGCGGACTGGCTGGCCTTCCGCGAGAAGCTGCAGAAGTCGAACGGCGTGCTGTTCGTGACCCCCGAATACAACCGCTCGATCCCGGGCGTGCTGAAGAACGCGATCGACGTCGCCTCGCGGCCTTACGGCAAGAGCTCATTTATCGGCAAGCCGATCGGCATCATCGGCAATTCGCCGGGACCGCTCGGCGGCGTCAGCGCGGTGAAGCATCTGCAGAACATCCTGCCGGGCATTTCCGGTCCGATCCTCGGCCAGCCGGAAGCCTATCTCAACGGCGTCGGCGATGCCTTCGACGACAAGGGCGATCTGACCAAGGAGTCGCTCAAAGGCGTGCTGCAGCAGTATCTCGGCGCCTTCGCGGCCTTCATCGAAAAGCAGAACGGCTGACCTTATTTGACGCGTTTTCTTCACGCGAACCGGCATCCACTTCGCTCGAAAACGCTTTGGTTTAGCACTCCGTTAACCCCATGGCCGCATCTTCGCGGCCATGGTCTCCCGCACACGCCTCAAATCGATTCTGACCGGGCTCGCGCTCTACACGCTGGCGGCGCTGATGGTCGGCTATTTCGGCGTCAACGCCTATACCGGCAAATACGGTCTGAACGCGCGGCAGGAGCTCGACCAGGAAATCATCGCGCTGACCTCGGAGCTCGCGCGGCTGAAGAAGGAACGCGCCGAGGGCGAGCAGCGGGTGTCGCTGTTGCGGTCGGACCGGGTCGATCCCGACATGCTGGACGAGCGCGCGCGCTTCCAGCTCGACTACGCCAACCCGCGTGATCTGGTTCGGATCAACAAGTCGAACTGACGCGTTCTCAAATTTCAAAAACAATCGCGCACTATCACAAAAGTGTCGCGCCGCGCTGCAGTGCGGCATAGCAAAATTCCATCCAGCGAACGCAATCCTTCCAAGGCGATTTGAGTTGGGTTAGAGAGGGTTCTCCGACTTCTCTCACCCGGAATTGCCATGGCCGCACCCAAGAAAACCGTCGCAAAAGAATTAGGGCAGGAGAAGGCTGGTTCTCCGCCCGAATTCTCCAAGGAGCAGGAGTTCAAGGCACTGCGGGACATGCTCCTGATCCGGCGCTTCGAGGAGAAGGCCGGTCAGCTCTACGGCATGGGTGCGATCGGCGGCTTCTGCCATCTTTATATCGGCCAGGAAGCGGTCGTGGTCGGCATGCAGATGGCGCTGAAGCAGGGCGACGAGGTCATAACGGGCTACCGCGACCACGGCCACATGCTGGCCTGCGACATGGAAGCCAAGGGGGTGATGGCCGAATTGACCGGACGCCGCGGCGGCTATTCGCGCGGCAAGGGCGGCTCCATGCACATGTTCAGCAAGGAGAAGCATTTCTACGGCGGTCACGGAATCGTGGGCGCGCAGGTGTCGCTCGGCACCGGCCTTGCGTTCGCCAATCGCTATCGGGGCAACGATAACGTCAGCGTGACCTATTTCGGCGACGGCGCGGCCAACCAGGGCCAGGTCTACGAAAGCTTCAACATGGCCGAGCTGTGGAAGCTGCCGGTAATCTACGTCATCGAGAACAATCGCTACGCGATGGGCACATCGGTATCGCGCGCATCGGCCCAGCAGGACTTCTCCAAGCGCGGCGCCTCCTTCAACATTCCCGGCAGGCAGGTCGACGGCATGGACGTGCGCGCGGTCAAGGCAGCCGCCGATGAGGCCGTGGCCTGGTGCCGCGGCGGCAATGGTCCGATGATCCTGGAGATGCAGACCTACCGCTACCGCGGCCACTCGATGTCCGACCCGGCGAAGTACCGCACGCGCGAGGAAGTCGAGAAGGTGCGCCACGACCAGGACCCGATCGAGCAGGTGCGTAACCGCTTGCTGGCGTCTGGTGTCAGCGAGCAGGACCTGAAGGCGATCGACGCCGAGGTGCGCGAGATCGTCAACGAAGCCGCCGACTTCGCGCAGCACGATCCGGAGCCGGATGCATCCGAGCTCTACACCGACATCTACCGCTGACCCCACCCGCGCAGAAGAATCTCAAGACCGATTTCGGGAGCCGATATGCCCATTCAAGTGCTGATGCCTGCGCTGTCGCCCACCATGGAGAAGGGCAACCTCGCCAAATGGCTGAAAAAGGAAGGCGAGACCATCAAGTCCGGTGACGTGATCGCCGAGATCGAGACCGACAAGGCGACGATGGAGGTCGAGGCAACAGACGAGGGCACGCTTGGCAAGATCCTGATTCCGGAAGGCACCGCCGATGTCGCGGTGAACACGCCGATCGCCACCATCCTGGCCGACGGCGAAAGCGCCGCCGACCTCGCCAAGGCGCCTGCGGCACCAGCGCCGCAGCCGAAGGCCGCGGAGGCTGCGCCTGCTGCCGAAGCCAAGGCGGAAGCGCCGCAGCCGGCAGCAAAGGCGCCGGCCGCGCCGGTCAGCGAGGCGCTGCCCGATCCGGAAATTCCCGCGGGCACCGAGATGGTCACGCAGACCATCCGCGAGGCGCTGCGCGATGCGATGGCCGAGGAGATGCGCCGCGACGGCGACGTCTTCATCATGGGTGAGGAGGTCGCCGAGTATCAGGGCGCCTACAAGGTGACGCAGGGCCTGTTGCAGGAATTCGGCGCGCGACGCGTGATCGATACGCCGATCACCGAGCACGGTTTTGCCGGCGTCGGCGTCGGTGCGGCGATGGCCGGGCTGAAGCCGATCGTTGAGTTCATGACCTGGAATTTCGCCATGCAGGCGATCGACCAGATCATCAATTCCGCCGCCAAGACGCTCTATATGTCCGGCGGCCAGATGGGCTGCTCGATCGTGTTCCGCGGCCCGAACGGCGCCGCCGCGCGCGTCGCGGCCCAGCACAGCCAGGACTACGCCGCCTGGTACTCGCAGATTCCGGGCCTCAAGGTGATCGCGCCGTATTCGGCCGCCGATTACAAAGGCCTTCTGAAGGCTGCGATCCGCGATCCCAATCCGGTGATCTTCCTCGAGAACGAGGTGCTGTACGGCCATACCGGCGAAGTGCCGAAACTGCCCGATTTCATCGTGCCGATCGGCAAGGCGCGGATTGCCCGCGCCGGCAAGGACGTCACCCTCGTGTCCTGGGCAATGGGCATGTCCTATGCGCTGAAGGCCGCCGATGAACTCGCCAAGGAAGACATCGACGCCGAAGTGATCGACCTGCGCACCATCCGACCGATGGATACCGAGACCATCATCAACTCGGTGAAGAAGACCGGCCGAGCGGTCACGGTGGAAGAGGGCTGGCAGCAGAGCGGCGTCGGCTCCGAGGTCGCCGCGCGCATCATGGAGCATGCGTTCGACTATCTCGATGCGCCGGTCACGCGCGTCTCCGGCAAGGATGTGCCGATGCCCTATGCCGCCAATCTCGAGAAGCTCGCTCTGCCTTCCGTCGCCGAGGTGGTCGCGGCCGCCAAGGCCGTGTCCTACCGGTAACGCCGATGGCCGGTCCCAAGGAGCAGCCGCTGCCGCCTGACGTGATGGGCCGCGACGACGCCGTCGAGGTGCTGCGCGCCTTTGTGGTCGACGGCGGCCTGTCGATCGCGTTCCAGCGCGCCTTCGAGGAGCCGGACATGTGGGGGCTGATGCTCGTCGACATCGCCCGCCACGCCGCGCGCGCCTATTCGCGCGAGAGCGAATACACCGAGGACGAGGCGCTCGCGCGCATCGTCGAGATGTTCGAAGCCGAAATCGCCCGGCCGACCGACATGGGCCAAACCAAACCGCGGTCGCAACAAGGTCACTGACAATGCCGATCAATATTCTCATGCCCGCGCTGTCGCCGACGATGGAAAAGGGCAACCTCGCCAAGTGGCTCAAGAAAGAGGGCGACAAGGTCAAGTCCGGCGACGTGATCGCGGAAATCGAGACCGACAAGGCGACGATGGAAGTCGAGGCGGTCGACGAAGGCACGATCGCCAAGATCCTGGTGCCCGAGGGCACGCAGGACGTGCCGGTCAACGACGTCATCGCTGTGATGGCCGGCGACGGCGAGGATGTGAAGGCGGCAGCCAGCGCCGGAGCTGGCGCCGCACCGGCTGCCAAGCCCGCCGAAGCCCCGAAGCCCGCCGCCGCCCAGGCCGCGCCTGCGGCGGCACCCGCGCCAGTCGCTGCGCCAGCACCGGCTGCAGCGCCCGCGCCTCAGCCAGCGGCGGCACCCGCAGCGCAAGCCAACGGCCACGCCCGCGTCTTCTCTTCGCCCCTGGCGCGCCGTTTGGCAAAGGAAGCCGGCATCGATCTTTCCCGCATCACCGGCACCGGGCCGCACGGCCGCGTCATCGCGCGCGACGTCGACGACGCCAAGTCCGGCAAGGGCCTGAAGGCGCCGGCGGCTGCGCCCGCCGCAGCGGGGCCGAGCATCGCGCCGTCGATGTCGGACAAGCAGATCCTGGCGCTGTTCGAGCCGGGCTCGTACGAAGTCGTGCCGCATGACGGCATGCGCCGCACCATCGCGCAGCGTCTGACCGCCTCGGTGCAGAACGTTCCGCACTTCTATCTCACGATCGACTGCGACATCGGCAAGCTGCTCGCCGCGCGCGAGGAGATCAACGCCGCCGCGCCGAAGGACAAGGAGAAGAAGCCGCTCTACAAGATCTCGGTCAACGACTTCGTCATCAAGGCGATGGCGGTCGCGCTGCAGAAGATTCCGAACTGCAACGTCAGCTGGACCGAGGGCGGCATGCTCAAGCACAAGCATTCCGACGTCGGCGTCGCGGTGGCGATGCCGGGCGGCCTGATCACGCCGATCATCCGCAAGGCCGAGACCAAGACGCTCTCGACCATCTCGAACGAGATGAAGGATTTTGCCGCGCGTGCCCGCGCCCGCAAGCTGAAGCCGGAAGAATACCAGGGCGGCACCACCGCGGTCTCCAACCTCGGCATGTACGGCATCAACCACTTCACCGCCGTGATCAATCCGCCGCACGCCTCGATCCTCGCGGTCGGCACCTCGGAGGAGCGCCCCGTCGTGCGCGGCGGCAAGATCGAGATCGCCAACATCATGAGCGTGACCTTGTCGTGCGATCACCGCGCGATTGACGGCGCGCTCGGCGCCGAGCTGATCGGCGCCTTCAAGCAGCTGATCGAAAATCCCGTGATGATGATGGTGTGACGGGCATCCGCCATGTACGCGATGTCAGGTCCGTACGTTCTGCTCGCCGCCATCGCCGTTGCGCTGCTCGTCGCGGTCAACCGCGACCTGATATCGACGTTCCAGTTCCGGTTGATGATGAGCGGCGCCGGTGTGCTGGCGCTGGTGTGGACCATATTTCTCGGTGCGGTATGGC
>NZ_JASGSR010000192.1:0-10576 GCF_040446015.1 Bradyrhizobium sp. INPA03-11B | reverse complement strand
TCCCCTAGTCAAATCCCGGTCCTAGAGAATCACGATACGAAACGCTTCGCTACCGACTTCTTCAACAGCCTGCTAGGTGACCTCGACGCCGAAGACCATATCATGTCGGGAGAACTGAACGTCCCTGCAGGGTATCTTCCCGACTGGGATGCATATGTCGTGAAGGCTGCAGATATCCCGCCCGATCAGCGCGATAAGTGGGTCATTAAAGGCCAACATTAGGCAAACCCCATCTTCGGATACTCAATCGCCCGGCCGAAGGCCGCCGACTGCACCACGGGCGCCCCGATCGGTTCCGAACAGAATCTTCGACTGTTCAGCTACTTATGGCGATTTCTGAGATTTCTTCGGCGATGAGGGGACTTGTTCTGTGCGCACGCTCGTAACCCTTAACCATGGGGTCGAGGGTTCGGCTCCCTCCGCGCTCACCAAATTATTCCACCCGGCCGCTGACCAGATCAGCGAACCGGCGGGTTGTAGCGATCCCAGATGACGGTTCTCGAGCCGCTCTGGGTCGACCGCGAGATGGCGTCGTCGAACTTGTGATAGTGGTCGAACTGCTGCTGCTCATCGCGCAGCTGCGGCGCTTGGGCAGGCGAGTAAGGACTATTCGTACCGTTCCAATGATCAGATCCCGACACGACACCACCCCATCCTGGTTCAGATGCGGGCTGGTTAGCATCGTTGCGCTTGTATCTCTGTATCGTCGTGGCAACAGCGCCGGCAATCCGCGCAAATATGCGCACACGGATTGTTTCCGTAGTTCTCCGTGCGTGAACAGTGCGCCAACCTTGGATATCCGTGACGTGCCTGCAAAATACGGTGCCAGGAGCCTGCACATGAAATTTGCCAAGGCCGTCGCGGTTTGGCTCGCGCCTTGCGTATTTGCCGCAACGGCCAATGCACAGAGCTGCCTCACGGGCCCCATCAAAACGAAGGACGGCACGTTGCAGACGTGGACTGTCGTCAATCGCTGCGGCGCACCGGTAACGCTGCGCTATTCGCTGACAGGTCCCCTGGGCAAGGAGCCAAAAAGCGCAATCGTCTCCGCCTGCAGCAGGCAGCGGATTGTGCAGACCTTCGCGACAGATCAGGTCGATTTTCTCGACACGGCCTATGGTCCGGGCTGGGAGAAGACTTGCCCGTCATTGGACGATGAGGTTCGCCCCAGGACACGACCGGCAAAATCAACCAACGAATCAGATCAGATCCCTTTTCCATCGATCAGCCCGCCGCCCTTGGCCGGTCCCAAGCCAATTGGCCCTGCGGGAGGGAAACCGATTCCCAAGGGATAGCCGGAGAGCTGCGGAATCAATCGGGCGAGCTTCAGCACCGCGTCCAGCGCAGCGGCCAGATCAGCGTCGATTGAAGTTCACGCTGTTCACGATGACAACGGCAGTTCGCCCTGCCCGCCCGTCCAGTCGATGATGTCGACCTGGAGCCCGCGCTTCAGCATCTCGGCTTCAAGACTGCCGGCATGCCGCTTCCATTCGGGTGTCGAGCGGACGCGGAATTTTGGCTCTTCGCCGTTGGCCTCGAATTCATCGTCGGCCTTGAGCGCGCCGCGGACGGCTTCGTACATCATCTTCAGGCTGGCGTCGGTGAAGGCGCCGTAGTCCATCGGTCGTCTCCCTCAGCACTCTCGGAAACGCAAAAGGCCGCCACGGAGCTACTCGTGACGGCCTTCTGCATAGCGGCCCATCCAGACGGCCCAACATCAGCGTTGCGCGAGTCGGGTTAATGAAACGTTGTCGCGCGACGGCGCGTCCCTTCGCCGAGCTCGCCGGCAATGCCGACAAAAAAGGCCTCGCCGAAGCGAGGCCCCCTTTGATTGTGCGAGATGCGTCCGGCACTCGCTAGTCGTCATCCCAGTCACGACCACGGATGACGACGCCACGGTCGCGGTAGTAATCGCGATGATGGTACCAGCCGTGGTGCCAGCCGCGATCGTACTCCCGGTATACGCGCGGGCCGTCATATCGATAGCCGTAATAGTCGGGGCTGCTGCCGATATAGAGGCCCACACCCTGCGCGCTGGCGATGGTGGGTGCCGCTATCGAAAGCGCCGCCGCTGCGGCAAGAGCGTAAGTAAGCTTCGTCATGACATCCTCCTTTCCAGTACCGATGCTAACGGCTGACGTCAGCGCATGTTGCAGGAACATGTCCGGAACTTTCGTGAACGCCTGTTCAACATCGTGGCGAGTTCGACGCCACCGTCAGGGGCCAGCGGAGGAAGACCGTTAGAGCCGTTTGCGATCCCGTGTTTCGCCGGATTCCACTTCAATCGCAAACCGCGCTACCAGCCCGGAACCGAGACTGGTTCCATCCAGTTCGCAGTTTCCAGATTTGCCGGTCGGGGCCGTGACGTGACGCGGCTCGTTTCATTTGGCCGCGTGTCGAAGCGCGGGAGTTCTTCCTCTTTGACGCGCTGAGGCAATGTGAGATGTCGGTAGCCGAGCATGCCTTGATCGACGTCAGCCGTAGGGGCCGTCGCGGCTCACAGCCTCAGGCATCGAAACAATTGGGCGAGCGCCGTGTTGGCGGATTGCGCGCGCCGTTCGAGCATTTCGGCCGCCGTGGCGTAGTTGCGGGCGAGGATCTGGAGCGCATGTCGAGCATCCGGCAGTGTCGACTGCTTGGCCATCTCCAGGCACTGGTGCTCGAAGTATCGAAGCTCCTCAAGTTCGGTCATTGCGATTCGTCCGATTCCGTTCAGCATTTTCGAACTCACTGCGCCAACGGCCTAGTGAAAGTTTGGCAAGATTGTTGCGAACGCCGGACTATCTGGTCGGAGTGTTGCTGGACGCATGATTTGATAATCACCGCTCCGTGACCAGCGCGGCTGCGCGCCGGGCGCGGGTGCGCGCCGGACGCGGACCCGCGCCGGGCTGATCGACAAGCGCACCCGATCGCTTCAGTATGCGTGAGTCTTGCTTTGGACGCAGCAACTCTCGACCGGAGTGCAGGGGCATCTTCGCGAGGATGGCAGTGGCGCGGCGCTGAGTTGGCCTTGTTGGACCAGATGAAGAAACGCGATTGGGTCTTCGTGGCGGCCTGCGTGGCAGGCGCGCTGCTGTTCGGTATCTGGAGTGTCCAGATGGGCTTCGCGTTTCACCGCTCCCGGCAGGGCCCGACCGATCTGTCGAGCTCGCACCGGCGCAGCCAGGACACCTCTTCCGTGAGAAGCCCTGCCCGGCTCGACGCCGATGACGGCGATCAAGCGGACCACCAGTCCCGATAGGCCGCGCAATCGCGTTTCTCATCGCCACACCGCCTAAGCCCAGGCCACGCCTGCGACGACGGCGCCGTCATCGTCGTCATTCCCGGCACGCGTGAGCCGCCTGCGGCGCGCGCTGTCCGTTGCGCGACGATGGCGCATGTCAAACCTGTGCAGCGCCGCCGGCACACGCCCCGCGATGTCGCTAGCGAACGCGATGGCCTGCCTGACGATGGCCATCACGGTCGCAACGCGCGTAAACAAACCGATCAGGAAGATCATCGAGAAGATGTCGATATAGGCCAGCACATCGCCAACCAGCATCAATTCGGGAGGAAGCGGAATCCGGTGCAGATAGGCGACGATCACGATGACGACCGGGATCAGCGCAATCACCTTCCGCAAGGTCAACCGATCCAGCAAGGCGGCGAGCTCGACGACCAGGACCTGCCAGAGCCAGTCGCCAAGCGCGGCCGGCTTGTCGATGGTCCAGGTCTGCCACAACCGCTGCCACCACCGCTGCCAAGTCCGTTTCCACATCACGGCGTCCGCCTTGTCCCCACGGCAATACGGCTACGGCTTTGCCGTCGCCTCGCTGCCGTCGCCCTCGACCGCGGCGCCTTGCGGATCAGCCGGATCGGCCGATGGAAAGATACGCTCGTAATTGGCCCGGGCCTCGCGGATCAGACGCGCGCGCTCCAGTTCCGACTTCGAGATGAACCTGACGATCTCGCCCATGTGCTCTCCAACGCAGGGGGAATTATCCAACCATCGGCGATGCAACCATCGTGCCTGATGGCTGCCCGGCCGACATGCGCGCGACGCTTACCGGGGCGCCCGCGGCGCTATCCGCTGCTGGCTAAACGCCACGCGCGGATTGATGCCGCAATAGGCATCGCGGCCTGAGGCCGACGCCTGGCACTGCTCGTAGGTCTGATAGCCGCAATAGCCGGGATATCCCTCGTCCCTGCCCTGGATGCACCAGGGATAATCGTAGGGATCGGCCGCCGCCGGCTGCACGGAGCCGGCAATCCAGCTCATCCCGAGCGCCGCGAACGCGACAATCGCCCAACTCGTCCTGCCCATGATCCTGCTTCCTTCGTCGATCGGCACCCAGCAGTCGATGTAGGTACGCCGGCGAGATCTGCGAGGTTTCTGCTTGCGGCCTCAAGAAGCTGTGACCCGGGCGCGACCGCGCGCATCGGGGGACAAGGGCACCCCGGATGGGATCGGGACCATAAAAAAACACGAGGCCCGGTGTGCCTAGGAGACCGGGCCTCGTGTCTGATGTCCCCCGCCTCGTGGCGGATCAGGTGTTGTGGTTACGCGAGCTTGCGCGCGCGATCCATCCCGGATGACTACGGGGATCGGCCGCGCGCGGACATCACTTGCTGTAGCTGTAGAAGCCCTGCCCGGTCTTGCGGCCGAGATGGCCGGCATCGACCATCTCCTTCAGCAGCGGCGCCGGCCGGTACTTGGGATCGTTGAAGCCGGTGTAGAACACCTCCATCACCGACAGCATGGTGTCGAGCCCGATCAGGTCGGCGAGCGCGAGCGGTCCGATCGGATGGTTGCAGCCGAGCTTCATGCCGGCATCGATCTCCTCCGCGGTCGCAATGCCTTCCTGCAGCGCGAAGATCGCCTCGTTGATCATCGGGCACAGGATGCGGTTGACCGCAAAGCCCGGGCTGTTCTTCGCGGTGATCGCGACCTTGCCGACTCGCTTGGCGAACGCTTCGGCCTTGGCGACCGTGTCGTCCGAGGTCTGCAAGCCCTTGATCAATTCGAGCAGCGCCATCACCGGGACCGGATTGAAGAAGTGCATCCCGATGAAGCGGTCGGGACGATCGGTCGAGGCCGCAAGGCGGGTGATCGAGATCGACGAGGTGTTGGTCGCGACCAGCGCGCTCGGCTTCAGCCCGGCGCAGAGATCCCTGAGGATCTTGACCTTGAGCTCCTCGTTCTCGGTCGCCGCTTCGATCACGAGATCGCAGGCGGCAAGCTTGGACTTGTCGGTGGTGGCAACGATCCGCGCGAGCGTCGCGTCGCGATCGGCGGCGGTCATCTTTTCCTTGGAGACCAGGCGATCGAGACTGCCCCCGACCGTCTTCAGGCCGCGTTGCACCGCCGCGTCCGAGATATCCACCATGGTCACGTTCAGTCCTGCGGCCGCGCAGATCTGCGCGATGCCGTTGCCCATGGTCCCGGCGCCGATAATGCCAACCGTCTCAATCATTGCGTTCGTTCCTCGCAGCTAGCGCGGCCGCACGGCCGCATCCTCAAAAACGGCGGACCGTGGGTCCGCGGATGGCGCAGGAATAGCAGTCCGGCCGGGTGGCCGATACAGGAGACGCCGGTATCCTGGTGAGGTTTATTCGGGGCGCGGGGGCAGCGCCCGCCGTGGCGGAACGGCGGTGCGCGACGGCAGCTCGGTACGCGGCGGATCGGCCATCCGCGACGGCTCAAACACGCGATTGAGCCGCACGATCCACCAGGCCAGTCGCCCGTAGTTGCGGCGACGTGCCGATCCGAATCCCTCGTCGATGTCCTGGTCACGATCCATACCCCTATCGTTAACGTGCATCCTTGAAGGAACGGTGAGTGCCATCACGAGCTGTGCCGGCAATCGTTAGGAACTTGGCAACGATTTCGCGCAAGCCTTGCTGCGTTGACGGCGCCGGCACCGGTAATCGTCCGGATTGCGTATTGAAGCCCCTGCGCCGCAGCATCGCCAGAGCGGTGCGACTCGCATTTAGTTGATCGAATTTTCCGCGGCGCGCCGCGACATAAGGACATTAGACGACGAGGGCTACGCCCATGCTTTCTGAAAAGTTCTTTTTGGTTCTCGAGACATTGCTCAACGGTCAGATCCATTCCGACGGAAGCCCGCGCGTGGTGAGCACTTCGCCGCACATTCCGGTCAAGCTTCCGCGTGAAGGCAAGCCCGAAGGCAACCAGCCTCGCTAGGCCGCTTGCGGGCGGCAGGTGAGCCTCCACCGCCCATCCGAATTCTCAATCGCCGCGGCCACCACCCCGGCGGAAGCGGGATCGTTGCTCGCCGGCCGGATCGATCGCCGTGACGTGCGAAGCCGATCGACGGCCTCGCACCCGATCGCGCTGGATTGCTGTGCACCGACGCGTGCGACGCCCGCTGACGCAAGCGGTCGCACGCCTGCCGCATCCGATCTCCCCCGTCGTACACGCCAGAAGCAACATAGCGCTAGGTGAAGCGACGCGAATCAGCGTTACTTTGCAACTGATCACTTCGTGGGATTTGGCTGCATGACCCAGCCCGGCGTGGATCAGAAGGTTTTGGATCAGAACATTCGCGAGCTGCAGGAATGGCTCCGCAACGCCTGGCAGCAGCTTGCGGACCCCTCGCTCACCGCGTTCTCCCGTCGCGAACTGCGCAACCAGATGAAGCAATGCAACGCCGATCTGCGCGTGCAGCTGCAGGCCGCGTCCAAGCAAATGCTGAGTCAGCCCGCGACATCAGGCAAGATATTCGCCAAGCCTGAGCTGCGGATCCTCGTCTAGAAGCGCGCCCGCGCGAAGCTGGCGCTTGCCGGCATTCGCGGCCGCATCCGTGTCACGAACGCCTGCGCGCCAAAATGCCGCGATCTCCTGCTGCATGCGCGCCATACGCACCCTCTGCTTGTGCAGACACGCACGACGAGGCACAGCAAAACCGCGCCGGCATGCCTATATTGGGCGTCGTAGCGCGGCCAACGCCGCCAAAGCTTAGGGACTCCCGTGTTATATCTGGAACTTGCGATCGTGGCGGTCTTGATCGTCGTCAACGGTCTGTTGTCGATGTCGGAGCTTGCGATCGTCTCCTCCCGTCCGGCGCGGCTCGCGGCGCTGGTCGAACGCGGCGTCAGCGGTTCACGCCGCGCGCTGGCGCTGGCCTCCGATCCCGGAAAATTCCTCTCCACCGTGCAAATCGGCATCACGCTGATCGGCGTGCTGTCGGGCGCGTTCTCAGGCGCGACGCTCGGCCAGCGGCTCTCGCAATGGCTGTTCGAGCTCGGGCTGTCGGCAAACGTCGCCGATGCGGCCGGTGTCGGCATCGTGGTCGGCGTGATCACCTATGCCTCGCTGATCGTCGGCGAACTGGTGCCGAAGCAGATCGCACTGCGCGACCCGGAGTCGGTCGCCGTGCGGGTCGCCCCTGCCATGACCATGATGGCGCGGCTGTCGCTGCCGCTGGTGTGGCTGCTTGATCGCTCGGGCAAGCTGCTGCTGTGGGTGCTCGGTCATCGCGAGGATGCGCAGGATCGCGTCAGCGAGGACGAGATCAAGACGCTGGTGGTGGAAGCCGAGAACGCCGGCGTGCTCGAGCCCGGCGAAAAGGAGATGATCGCCGGCGTGATGCGGCTCGGCGACCTCCCGGTCGGCGCGGTGATGACGCCGCGCCACGAGGTCAGCCTGATCGATCTCGCCGCCCCTGCGCCCGAAATCCTGGCGACGCTGCAAAAGAGCAATCACTCGCGCTGCGTGGTGTTCGACGGCAACCGCGATCATGCGCTCGGCATCGTGCAGGCCAAGGACGTGCTCGACGTCTACCTCGCCGGCCAGACGCCCGACATCCGCGCGCTGACGCGTGACGCGCCGATCATTCCCGAGACCGTCGACGCCCGCGACGTGGTCGCGATCCTGCGCGACTCCGCGGTGCATATCGGCCTCGTGCACGACGAGTACGGCACCTTCCAGGGCGTCGTGACCAGCGCCGACATCCTGGAAGCCATCGTCGGCGCCTTCCATACCGAGGAAGGCCCGGCCGAGCCCGCCTATGTCAGGCGCGACGACGGCTCCTATCTGATCTCGGGCTGGATGCCGGCGCTCGAGTTCAGCGAACTGCTCGGCATCGTGCTGCCCTCGCCGCGGCCCTACCAGACCGCGGCCGGCTTCCTGCTGCATGCGTTCGGCGCGATCCCCGACACCGGCGCGAAGACCACCGCGCAGGGCTGGGACTTCGAGATCGTCGACCTCGACGGCCGGCGCATCGACAAGGTCTTGGCGAGCAAGCGGCCGGCGGCCTGACATTGCCAGCCGGCCGGCCTGTTGATAACGGGCAGGACAACGAAACAGGCGGCCGCTGTGTGCTATCCGCATATCGGCCACTGAAATCCCTCTGAGTAAACCCCACGGAATAGATCCCCATGCGCATTACCCTTGTCGGATCCCGCCATTTCGGCGTGACGACCCTGAACATGCTGCGCGAGCACCACGTCACGCTGGTCAGGGTGGTCGTCCATGACGGCGAGGACCGGCTGGCGGCGGCAGCAAGGGCTGCCGGCATCGACGTCGTCGTCCAGGCCGATCCCAAGCTGGTGGCGGCGAACGAGATCGCACCCGGCACCGACCTGATCGTGACCGCCCACAGCCATGCCCGCGTCAGCAGGGAGGCGCTTGCCGTGGCCAAGTTTGGCGGCATCGGCTACCACCCGTCGCTACTGCCCCGCCATCGCGGCATCGCAGCGGTGGAATGGACCATCAAGGAAGGCGATCCGATCGCCGGCGGCAGCATCTACCACCTCGCCGACCGCATGGACGCCGGCGCCATCGCCGCGCAGGACTGGGTGTTCGTCAAGAAGGGCGAGACCGCACGCGAATTGTGGGAGCGCGCGCTCGCGCCGCTCGGCCTGCGCCTGCTCGGCGAGGTCATCGACTACGGCAAGGTCAACGGCGCGTTGCCGGCCAAGCCGCAGGACGAGCAGTTTGCGACCAAGGCGCCCAATCTGAGCCCGGGCAAGCACTAATCCGGATTTCGGTATTAAATTACCGAGTCTCGACAGACAGGGATCGAATTCTTCGTTCCCTACCCGGAACCGAATTCACCATGATGTGTTTGAGTTCACAGGAACTTTTGGG
This sequence comes from Bradyrhizobium sp. INPA03-11B, assembly GCF_040446015.1. Lineage (NCBI taxonomy): Bacteria > Pseudomonadati > Pseudomonadota > Alphaproteobacteria > Hyphomicrobiales > Nitrobacteraceae > Bradyrhizobium > Bradyrhizobium sp. INPA03-11B. The sequence continues at coordinate 1,485 of NZ_JASGSR010000192.1, read as the reverse complement.
GACTCCCGCGACGCAGCAAATTTTGAACACATTGTGACAGGATAAGCCGCGTCATCACAAGAAATGACAGGGATTTGATTCATGCGTTCGATCCGCATTCGCGACCTGATTTTGGTCACTTCGGTCGCTTCGGCTGCCGCGCTCACCGCAGCTCCCGCCTCCGCCCAGCAGCCTTATGACGGCCTTTGGAACGTCACTGTGGTCACCAAGACCGGCAGCTGCGAGCCGTCGCAGAGCTCGACTGTGACTGTCGCTGAAGGAAAGATCTCGGCGCAGGGCGCGGCGATCTCCGGCACCGTCGGCAGCGGGGGTCTTGTGCGAGTCTCGATCAATGGTGCATATGCGAACGGACAACTCAGTGGCAACTCCGGATCGGGGAAGTGGAATGGGGCATCAGCTGGCGTACCGTGCAGCGGCCGATGGGAAGCATCCCGTCAGTAAGATCACCAGCGTATCGCGTTTCTTCGCCATCGCGCGGCGGCCAGCATTTGCAGCCGCCGCGTTTTTCGTGACCGCACTCGCGAGCACCGCAGGCCATGCCCAGTCCGGCCCATTCGCCGGCATGGCGGGCACCTGGTCGGGTGCCGGTTCGGTGATCCTGGACGACGGATCGAGCGAGCGGATTCGCTGCCGTGCGACCTATCACGTCGGCGGGCCCAAGATGACCATGAACCTGACCTGCGCCAGCGACGCCTACAAGTTCAACCTGGCGGCCGACGTGCAGGCTGAAGGCAGCGCGGTCAGCGGCAATTGGAGCGAGGCGAGCCGCAATGTCAGCGGCGACCTGCGAGGTCGCGGCGGCGGCGGCAACTTCCAGGTCGTTGCCAGCGCCCCCGGCTTCAACGCCGACATCGCGATGCGCACCGCCGGCAACAAGCAGTCCGTCACGATCAGGGCCGACAGCCAATTCCGTGGCGCCAACATCACGCTGTCGAAGTAACCGGCCTTCAGACAACAACGCCCCCGAGACTCAAATCTCGGGGGCGTTTTTCGTTAGCCATGCGCTCGCTATGCCGTGCGTGGCTTGCCAAGATTCTCGGCGGTCTGCTGGATGGTGCGGGCAATCAACAGCGCCTGCTCCTTGGTGACCGCAAAGTCGTGCACGCCTTTGTCCGTCGTCATGGAGATCACCATGATATCCGGCTGTTGCTCCGGCCAGCCGGTCGCGAACCCCGTGAGGAGGTCAGGCGCCTTTCGCATGTTGCTCTTGTTCATCGCTGAAGGTCCTATGCTGCGGGAATGAACGCCGTGACCTCGATCTCGACCTTGGCGCGCTGATCGACCAGCCCGTCGATATAGAGCAGCGTGGACGGCGGGAAATTGCGCCCGAGCGTCTCCTTCCAGGCCGCGCCGATACCGGCGCCCGCGGCCTCGTATTCGCTGCGGCTGGTCAGGTACCAGGTCAGGCGGACGATATGCTCGGGACCGGCGCCGGCTTCGTTCAGGAGCTTGATGATGCGCTTCAGCGCGGTGCCGACCTGCGCG
>NZ_JASGSR010000191.1:0-10523 GCF_040446015.1 Bradyrhizobium sp. INPA03-11B | reverse complement strand
CAGGCTCCCTCCCCCGCAAGGGGGGAGGGAGCCTGGGCAGCGTGCTCACCTCACTCGGACAGTGAGGTGAGAGAAGTTGCGTGCGCCCACTTCGCTCGAAAACGCTCTGGCCTCACGACTTGACGGCACCTGCCGTCAGCCCGCCGACCATGTAGCGCTTGAAGGCGTAGTAGACCGCGGCCGGCGGCAGCGCGTAGATGAAGCCGGTGGTCATCAAGAGCTCCCACGGCGAATCGTCGGCGGCGAGGAAGTTGCCGAGCGCGACCGGCAGCGTGATGTCGGTATCCTTCGAGAGCAGCAGGAACGCGTAGAGATATTCGTTCCAGGCGAGCAGGATCGCATAGGTGCCGACCGCGACCAGCGACGGCATCATCAGCGGCACATAGACCAGGCGGAACAGCTGCAGCGTGGTGGCGCCGTCCATCGTCGCGGCTTCATCCAGTTCGACCGGCAGCTTGTCGGAAGCCTGCTTCAGCACCCAGATCGCGTAGGGCGCGGCGATCGTCACCATCGCCAGGATCAGCGACCAGTGATTGTTCAAGAGGCCATAGGTGCCCATGGTGCGGTACATCGGCACGGCGAGAAACGCCGCCGGGATGAAGTAGGTGAACAGCGCCATGTTCATCACGGCGCGGCCGCCCGGCACCCGCAACCGCGAGATCGAGAACGCCGCGGCGGTGGCGACGAACAGCGTCAGCGCGCCGACCGCGAGCGCGATCACGGTCGAATTCCAGAACTGGATCCAGAAGTCGCGCAGGAAGTAATGCTGCTGGTGGAACACGATCGAGAAATTGTGGAACGTCGGATGCGCCGGCCACAGCTTGCCGGAGAACGCGTCCTCCTTCGGCGAGATCGCGAACACGAACATGTGGTAGATCGGAATCATGGTCCAGATGAAGACCGGGATGCCGATCAAGAGCAGCTTGGCTTCGGTGCCGACTTCGCGGAGGGTGGGCAGCTTCATCGCGACAACCGTTTCATCATGAAATAGACCAGCGGCAGCACGAACGGCATCGCGCAGACGATCGAGGCCATCGCCAGCGACAGCTGGTCGAGCCTGAGATAGCGGATGCCCAGCGTCGAGAGCACGTGGGTGAGGTCGGCGGGTCCGCCGCCGGTGAGCAGATAGACGCTGTTGAAGTCGCCGAGCGTCCAGATCATCGAGAGCAGCGTGCAGGTGATGTAGAGCGTCTGCATCGACGGCCAGGTGATGTAGCGGAATTTCTGCCACCAATTGGCGCCGTCGACGTCGGAGGCCTCGTACAGGTCGTGTGAGATCGCGAGCCGTCCGGTCAGCAGGATCAGCGTCCAGAACGGCAGCGACTTCCAGATGTGCACGCCGATCGCCATCGCCAGCGCGACCGCCGGATCGTTCAGCCAGTTCGGGCCGTCGTCGCCGGTGAACTTGAAGATCAACTGGTTGACCACGCCCCATTCGGGATTGAGCATGAAGCGCACCGACAGGATGGTCGGGATCGACGGCACCGCCCAGGGCAGGATGAAGATGACCGACAGCCACCTGATCCAGGGCCGCTGCTGGGCGAAGAAGCCGGACAGGAACAGCGCGATCAGCATCTTGATGTTGATGCCGATGACCAGGAAGATCAGCGTGTTGACCGCGGCGCGCGCGAAGATCGGGTCGTTGTACAGCGCGACATAGCTCGCCGGCTGGCGCGCCAGCCACAGGCCGTAGCCGACCGGATAGACCACGAAGGCGAGAAACACGAGCAGGTAGGGCGCGAGCAGCACGATGCCCCAGACCTGCGGCGGCGACAGCCGCGCCGACAGTGGCGGCGAGGGGGCATCGGATGCGGAGAGTGTGATCGCCATTCGGTTACTCTTGGAGCCGTGAGCTTTTGGAGCGAGGGTATCCCCTGCGCCTACCCCGTCGTCCCTGCGAAAGCAGGGACCCATAACCACCGGCTTTCGTTGTTGCACGAAAGCCGGTGACCAGCGTCTTTCAAAATCACCGCCGCGGCGTATGGGTCCCTGCTTTCGCAGGGACGACGGAAGCATACGGTCGCGGCGGTTCGCATCATCTACATCACCCCGCGACCTGCTTGATACGGGCGATCAGTTCGTCGACGGCCTTGTCCACCGGCACCTTCTCGCTGACGACGCGGTTCATGGCCTTGGCCCAGACGTTCTCGTTGTTCAGGATGGTGAACTTCCAGTTCTTGGTAAAGTCGAACGGCGTGGTGCCGCCGGTGAACTGATTCCAGACCGCTTTGCGATGCCGGTCGGCCTGCCAGAACGGGCTCGCCTGGCTGGCCTTGGTCACCGGGAACCAGCGTCCGAGCGCTCCCTCGATATAGGGCCGGACGTTGTCTTCCTGCATCAGGAAGCTGATGAACTGCTTGCCTTCGGCCTTGTTCTTGGCGTTGGCGAAGATCAGTCCGGTCTTGACGTCGGAGCGGTAGCGGATCGTCGAGCCGTCCGGCGCCTTCGGGAAGGATGCCGTGATGATGTCGTGCTCATAGGCCTGCTTGCCGGCGGCGCGCTGCGCGTCGGTCAGCGCCGGGTTGGTGGAATCCTCGAACCACTTCGCCGCGATCGAGATCGTGAAATTGTGGGTCATCACGATCGTCTTGTTGTGGAAGGCGACGTTGTTGTCCGGGTCCTTCCAGGTGGTGGAAGAGGGCGGCGTGCAGCCCTTGATGTAGGTGTCGGTGTAGTCCTTGAGCGCGTGGATCAGGCCGTCGCGCACCTTGGGATCGTCGACCAGGAGCTTGCCGTCATCGTCGACCAGCCTGACGTGGTAGGCGTCCATGAAGGTGTAGAACGACTGGAAGGAGTCGGTGGATTCCACGCCCATCGGCTGGCCGACGCCGTAGATGCGCTGGCCGGTCGCCTTGCGGATTGCCGGCTGCACCTTGTCGCACCAGAACGTCCAGTAGTCTTCCCACTTGGTCGGGATGTCGGGGGCCTTGAAGCCGGCCTTCTCCAGCATGTCGCCCCAGATCTGGACGTGCATGCTCTGCTGCTTCAGCGGGAAGCCGTAATAGGACTTCTTCTTGGTGACGTCGTTGTAGAGCAGCGCCGCTTCCAGCGTGTTCGGCGCGAAGGCGTCCTTCATCGGCAGCATGATGTCGGAGAGATCCTCGAGCTTGCCCTCGAAGGCCCACTTGCCCTGGGCCTGCACATCGTAGGTGTCGGAATAGGCGACGTCGGGCACGGTGCCGGAATCGAGCGCGGCGACCGTCTTCGGAATCATGTCCTGGATCGCGTATTGCGACAGTTCGACCTTGATGCCGGTCTTGGCTTCGAATTTCTTGATCGTCTCGAGCAGCGCGTCGTCTTCGGATTTGTAAAATCCCTTGCCCCACCAGACGGTGATCGTCTTGCCCTGGGCCAGAGCGGGTGCAGTTGCGGCAAACAGGCCGACCGCAGCGACCGCAATCGATAGCGCACCGATAACCTTGGATCTCACGTTGTTCTCCCTCATGAGGCCGGCTTTTTAACCGGTTGGAGAAAACACTAGCGCATGCCCGTGACCCGATAAAGATGCCGGATCGACGACTTCTGTAGGGGGGGACGCGGCGAGAGCGTGGATCAGTCCCGGTGCATCCATGCGGAAAGTGAATAGATTCGACCTGGTCAGTTCGACGTCGTCAGTTCGACCTCTTCAATTCGACTTGGCGTTCTCGGCCGCTGTCGCCGCTCCGTTGCCGGGTGCGCCGGCCGCGGCATCGGGCGCGGCCGCGGGCCGCGCGCCGCCGCCGGTGAAGCGCTCGATCACCGAGCGCACCGCATCGCGCGTCTTGCGATCCTTCACCGCGTCGAGCAGCGGGGCGGATGCCGGCGAGCGGCGGATCAGGCTTTCCGGATCGGGGAAGATCAGCGGATCGTCCCACGGGCCCTGGATCACGAAGGGCAGATCGAATCCGTTGCCGCCGCCGGCCGCCGAGGTCAGGCTTGCGACGCCCTTGAGATCGTACTCGCGCGACGGCACCGAGGCGGTGCCGGTCAGCGTGATCTTCGCCGTGGGGCTCTCGACACGGATGTCGTCGGCGGTCGCGACGCCGTCGGCGAATTTCACCGAGATGTTGAGATTGTCGTAGGGCGTCGAGCCGGAGCGGAAATTGCCGCCGCCGGACAGCGGCCGCTTCTCTAGCCGCCGCAACAGCTGCTCGACATTGAAGCCGGCGATCGCGCCGTCATGCCCGTTCAGCGTGGCGGTGCCGTCCAGCGACGATGCGAGCCCGAACGGGCTCGAGCCGGAGGCCGTCAGCGAGACGTTGAGGTTGCCGCGGCCGGAGAGCTTGTTGATGCCGAACAGCTCGCTGGCGCAGGCCTGCAAATCGACATCGGTGAATTGGAATTGCGCCCGGACGTCGGCGACCGCATCCGAGCGCGCGATCGCGAACGAACCCTTGGCGATGCCGCCATACATCTGCGCCTCGCCGACGCTGAGCGCCAGTGCGCCGCCGCGCAGATTGGCGCCGAACGCGGTGCGGCCGAGCTTGGACGGGCCGACCGTCACCTTGGCCGCCGACAGGCGCATGTCGAGATCGGTCGACGACAGCGAGGACAGGTCGAACAGCTGCCTGTTCCAGTCGCGCTGGCCACTGGCCAGCAGGCGGAAGGTCGAGATGTAGGGCGTGAAATCGAGGTTGCCGGCGGCGAGCGTCGCCTGCAGCGACTGCCGGCCGTTATTGGCGTATGTCATCACGCCCTCGGCGACATTGCCGTCGAGCTCGACATTGACGTTGGTGAGCGCGACCGAGCCGCCGACCACATTGGCGCGGGCCTTCAGCGCGAAGCGGCCGAAGCCGCCACCGCCGCCGGGCGGCGCCTGTCCCATCCAGCGCAATGCGTTGCGCAGCGACGGTGAGTCCATCGTGGCGGTGCCTTCCATCATCAGGCTAGTGCGGTTGGCGACGGTTCCGTCGAACGCGACCTTCAGCGGCGCACTGGCCAGCCGTGCCTTGAGGCCGGAGCGGTCGCCCGACAGCAGGGCGACGAAATCGCTGGCGCTGATCGAGCCGTCGACGCGCTCGCCGCGCCAGTCGAACTGGCCGGTTGCGGCAAAGGAACGCGAGATCGACGGCCAGGCCAGCGACAGGTCGATATCGCCGAGTTGCTCGGAGATGTTGTTGGTCCCATCCTGGTAATTCAGCTCGCCGTCCTGGATCCGGATTTCGGAGAACGACACCTGGTTCTCGGCGCCGGGCGTCATCGCCTTGGCGATGGTCTCGACGAACGGTGTCCAATTGCTGTCGCCGGCGGTGTCGCGCACCACACGGATATGCGGGCGCAGCATCATGACGTCGGCGATCTCGAACCGCCGCAGCAACAGCGGCAGCAGCCGCAGGTTGGCGGTCAGCACGTCGACCTGCAAGGCCGGGCCGACGGTATCGGCGCCCTTCAGCCCGACATTGTGAAAGGAGACGTAGCTGCCGGGAAACACCGAAACGTCGATCGGCCCGTTGACGACGAGCTCGAGCCCGGTCACGGCGCGAATCTGCGCTTCCACCGCGCGCTGCAGCGCGTCCCGGTTGAGGAACCACGACGTTCCGACCAGCCCGACCAGCGCCAGGCCGAAAAGCGCCGCGATCGGCATCCCCAGGCGCTTTATTCCTTGGGCCATCGTCAATGACATGTCCGGGTCGGGTTGAGTTTTGTCGGGTCGTCGTCGAACACAGCGGGCTCTCGCCGGAGGCCCCTGCCAACCCACGCAACTTGAAGGGTTTTCTTGACGCTTTCAAGGCCATGTTGACGCCGCGGGCTGCCGCCCGTCGCCGCACGGGGCCGTGATTGACGCATTGCGAAGATTTCGCCTAATAATCCGCATTGTCACAGCCGTTCCGCGCCCTCCATCAGGTATTCGCTGCATGAACAAAGTTTATCCCGACGCCAAATCGGCACTCGATGGTCTCCTCAAGGACGGCATCATGATCATGTCGGGGGGGTTCGGCCTCTGCGGCATTGCCGAGACCCTGTCGGACGCGATCCGCGATTCCGGCGTCAAGGGCCTCACCGTCGTCTCCAACAATGCCGGTGTCGACGGCATCGGCCTCAGCCGGCTGCTGGAGACGCGCCAGATCAAGAAGATGATCTCGTCCTATGTCGGTGAGAACAAGCTGTTCGCCCAGCAGTATCTCGCCGGCGAGCTCGAGCTCGAGTTCAACCCGCAGGGCACGCTGGCCGAGCGCATCCGCGCCGGCGGCGCCGGCATCCCGGCCTTCTACACCAAGACCGGCGTCGGCACGCTCATCGCCGAAGGCAAGGAAGTGAAGGAATTCGACGGCGAGAAGTACATCATGGAGCGCGGCCTGTTCGCCGACGTCGCCATCGTGCACGCCTGGAAGGGCGACACCGCCGGCAACCTGGTCTACCGCAAGACCGCGCGCAACTTTAACCCGATGATGGCGACCGCCGCGAAGGTCACCGTCGCCGAGGTCGAGCATCTGGTGCCGGCCGGCGAGATCGATCCGGACCACATCCATACCCCCGGCATCTTCGTCAAACGCATCATCGAGGTCGGCACGGCCAAGAAGCGGATCGAGTTCCGCAATACCCGTCCGCGGCCCGCCGCCTAAAGCGCGCATGATCCGGAAAAGTGGGAACCGGTTTTCCGATAAGATCATGCGCAAACCAAAAACCTCTGCAGGAGAGCCTCATGGCCTGGACCCGTGAACAGATGGCCGCCCGCGCCGCCAAGGAGTTGCGCGACGGCTATTACGTCAATCTCGGCATCGGCATTCCGACGCTGGTTTCGAACTACATCCCCGCGGGCATCGACGTCAGCCTGCAGAGCGAGAACGGCATGCTCGGCATGGGCCCGTTCCCCTATGAGGACGAGGTCGACGCCGACCTCATCAATGCCGGCAAGCAGACGGTGAGCGAGCTGCCCTCGACCAGCTATTTCTCCTCGGCCGATTCCTTCGGCATGGTGCGCGGCGGCCACATCGACCTGTCGATCCTCGGCGCCATGCAGGTGGCGCAGAACGGCGACCTCGCCAACTGGATGATCCCCGGCAAGATGGTGAAGGGCATGGGCGGCGCCATGGACCTCGTCGCCGGCGTCAAGCGCGTCGTGGTCGTGATGGAGCATTCCGCCAAGGACGGCGCCAAGCTGCTCAAGCAGTGCAATCTGCCGCTGACCGGCGAGCGCGTGGTCGACATGGTGGTGACCGATCTTGCGGTGTTCACCATCGACAAGCACGGCAAGGACGGCATGGCGCTGATCGAGCTCGCCGACGGCGTCACGCTCGACGAGGTCAAGGCCAAGACCGAGGCGGAATTCCGCGTCGCGCTGAAGAACACCTGAGATGATTGGCGCGGGACGATCCTCGATCCGTCCCGCACGATCCGACGACGCGGGCTTCATCGCCCGTGTTGTCCTCGCCGCGCAGCGCGGCCCGTTGCCGCGCGGCTGGATTGACATCGCGCTCGATCGTCCCGAGCCGGAGTGCCTGGCGTTCATGGCGCGGCTCGCCGTCGCGCGGGTGAAATCATGGTATCACGTCGCCCACTTTCTGATCGCCGAGGTCGATGGCGTCCCGGCGGCCGCGCTGTGCGCGATGCCGGCATCCGGAACGGTCGTTGCGGCACGCGCGGCGATCGAGGAGGTGGCGGCACAGCTCGGCATCGATGCCGATGCCATCGTGGCGCGCGGCGGCTATGCCCGTAACTGCTGGGTGCAAGGCGGTGAGGGCGACTGGCTGATCGAGCATGTCGCAACCGATCGAGCCTATCGCGGCAACGGCATGGTGCAGCCGCTGATCGGCCGCGCGCTCACCGACGGCAAGGCCGCCGGCTTTGCGCGGGCGTCGATCTCGTTCGTGATCGGCAACGAGGCGGCCGAACGCTGCTACACCAAGGCCGGCTTCGCCTTCGCCGAAGAGAAGCGCGATGCGGCATTCGAGGCGCTGACCGGCGCGCCGGGTTTTCGCCGGTTTGCGCGGGCGATGTGAGGCGGGGCGGCGAACGCGCCACATCCAAGCCGTGGTTGTTGATGGTGTGGTACGCTTGTGCCCCAATGGCGCTGTCGTCCCGGCGAAGGCCGGGACCCATAACCACAGGGTAGCGTTGTTGAAAGACAGGCTGCGGCCCCAGCGACGCGCAACAATCGAGATTTGGGGTAATGGGTCCCGGCCTTCGCCGGGACGACGATGAGGATAGTTCTCGATTCAGGATTCCAAACACGCGGTGTCATCACCCGCGCATGCGGGTGATCCAGTATTCCAGAGACGCCAGCGCTTGAGCCGAAAGGCCGCGGCGTACTGGATCGCCCGGTCGAGCCGGGCGATGACAGCGGAGTGGGTACGCAACTCTTTCCGCACGTCGTCCCTGCTTTCGCAGGGACGACACCGAGTATGTTGCGGCTTGCGGGCCACAGTGCACGGCAGCGTGCAGGGCCGTGTCATGTGATGACGCTCACATCTGCGGTCATGGTCGCTCCTCGCCAAACAATCTGATTGTCATCTGCGTGTCGCGCCAGTCCTAACGCTTGTCGCGATAGTCCAAGTGTCAGGACGCCGCGTCGTCGTAGTCGTCTGTTCCCCTCCGATTGTCTCCATCATCGAGGATCGATCCGTGATCAAGGTTTTTCGCCGCTCGTTCGTTGCAGGCCTGCTGTCGCTTGGCCTGGCGCTGCTGTCATCTCACGGCGCCCAGGCGCAAGGGACCAATACGGGGACCGATACCATTCTCGTGCTCGATGCATCCGGCTCGATGTGGGGCCTGGTCGACGGGCAGAGCAAGATCTCCGCTGCGCGCCAGGCGGTCGATGCGATCCTGTCGAAATGGAATCCGGCGGATCGTCTCGGCGTCATGGTCTATGGCCATCGCTCGAAGGGCGACTGCAAGGACATCGAGCTGATGGTGCCGGTCAGCAAGTTCGATCCGACGAGGATCAAGGCTGCGATCGACGGCATCAATCCGAAGGGCAAGACGCCGATCTCGGATTCGCTGCGTGCCGCCGCCGAAGCGCTGCACTCGACCGAGAACAAGGCCAATGTGATCCTGGTCTCCGACGGGATCGAGACCTGCGCGCCGGATCCGTGCGCGGCCGCGGCCGAGCTGAAGAAGGCCGGCATCGGCTTCACCGCCCATGTGATCGGCCTCGATGTCGCCGATCCCGCGGCGAAGAGCCAGCTGCAATGCATCGCGCGGGCGACCGGCGGCGTCTATCTCGATGCCGGCAACGCCGCGAGCCTGACCGGCGCGCTGACCAAGGCGGTGGCGGCGACGCAAGGCACCCAGGTCGCCAGCGAGGCGCCGCCGAAGCCGGTGGCCGCCGATCCCTATCTCGGCAAGAACATCCGCGGCGTGGCGCGGCTCGCCGAAGGGCTCGATCCGATCAGCGACGAGGACGTCAATTGGGGCGTCTACAAGCGCGCCGGGGCCGAGAAGGGCGCGCATGTCAACACCTTCTACGGCGCGCCGTTCGCCGACAACATCGCGCCCGGCGATTACATCGTGGAGGTGAGCTACCGGCAGCTCAAGCGCGAGTTTCCGCTCAAGGTCGAGAACGGCAAGCCGGCCGCGCTCGATGTCATCCTCGATGCCGGTTACGTCACCAGCGAAGGCTCGGTGGCAGGCGGCGCGGGCAAGGTCGACGACGTGGTCTGGCAGGTCTTTGACAAGGGCGGCAGGCTGATCGCGCAGGAATACGACGCGGTGCCGCGCTTCGTCCTCGCCGCGGGCAGCTATACGTTGACCCTGACCAAGGGCCAATCGAAGACCAGCAAGCCGTTCTCGGTCGCTGCGGGCGACTCCAGCAACGTCCAGCTCACCCTCGATGTCGGCAAGCTGATCGTGACCTCCACCTATGCCGAGGGCGGGCCCAAGGTCGAGAAGGACCTCGTGGTCGCGGTCCACCAGCCGGCGAACTCGAACGGCGACGAGGGCGAGAAGGTCGCGCAGGAATACGACGCCGAATCGAAGTTCGATCTGCCGACCGGCAGCTACGAGGTGAAGGTGACGGTCGGCGAGGCCAGGGGCACGGCGAGCGCGGAGGTGAAATCAGGCGCGCCGAGCCGCGTCACGGTCAATCTCAACGCCGGCGTGGTCGGGATCAAGGCCGACGGTGCTCAGGAGATCGACATCCTGGGCGCCGAGCGCGACATCAATGACGAGCGTAAGCGCGTTTCGGTGACGTATGACGCCGCAGTCAACGTCGCGCTCAGCGCCGGCGACTATGTCGCGGTTGCCATCTATGCCGACGGCCAGAAGGTGGAAAAACCGTTCTCGATCGCCGCCGGCAAGCGCCAGACGCTGGAGATCAAGCAGCCATAAGGCGTGGCACTACGGCAAGTGCGTGGTGTCGCGCGTGAGGTGAGCACTCTCTCCGGCTCCCTCCCCCTTGCGGGGGAGGGTGGGGAGAGGGGTAAGCCCCGGGCGCGATGATTGACGAGAGCATCGCTTTCGCAATCTCGGCCGCGTCGTCGAACTGAGACCAACATGGAGAGAGCGTGCCGTGCGGCCACCCCTCTCCCCAACCCTCCCCCGCAAGGGTAGGGGAATCGCATATGGCGGCGGAGGGGTGTTGCCAAGCTGTTGGAACTGGATTCTTT
>NZ_JASGSR010000190.1:0-10653 GCF_040446015.1 Bradyrhizobium sp. INPA03-11B | reverse complement strand
CCCCAACCCCCTCCCCACAAGGGGGAGGGGAGCCCGCGCGCCGGTGCTCACCTCACGTAACGGTAATCGATCTCGTCATGACCTATCCCGGCGAACAATATTATCCCAAGGGCGTGCAGTGGAGCGACGAGATCACGCGCGGCACGCTGCCGGACCTGCTCTCCAACGCTGCCGCCGAGTTCGGCGCGCGCCCGGTGCTCGAATTCCGCGACCGGCAGATCAGCTACGGCGAACTCGAGTCCCTGGTCGAGACCGCCGCTGCCGCCTTCATGCGGGCCGGCTACGGCAAGGGTACGTCGGTCGCGCTGTTCCTCGGCAATTCGCCGGATCATCCGATCAATTTCTTCGGCGCGCTGAAGGCCGGCGCGCGCGTCGTGCATCTGTCGCCGCTCGACGGCGAGATCGCGCTGTCGCACAAGCTCTCCGATTCCGGTGCGCGCGTGCTGGTCACCAGCAACCTCTCGGCGCTGTTGCCGACCGCGCTGAAATTCCTCGCCAAGGGCCTGCTCGATCGTCTGATCGTTTGCGAGGATGACAATTGGGGCAAGGTCGGCACGCCGCAGACCGCGCTGCCGGACAATCCCGCTGTTATCACGCATCGCCAGTTCATCGATGGTGCAACGAAGCCGTCGCAATGGCCGGCGGTCGACGTCGAGGACGTCGCGCTGCTGCAATATACCGGCGGCACCACGGGGCTGCCGAAGGGCGCCATGCTCAGCCACGGCAATCTCACCGCGGCGGTCTCGATCTACGATGTCTGGGGCAAGCCGGGGCGGCTCGAGCGCAATGCGATCGAGCGCGTGATCTGCGTGCTGCCGCTGTTTCACATCTACGCCTTGACCGTGGTGCTGCTGTCGGTGATCCGCCGCGGCCATCTGATCTCGCTGCATCAGCGCTTCGACGTCGAGGCCGTGATGCGCGACATCGAGGTCAAGCGCGCGACGGTGTTTCCCGGCGTGCCGACGATGTGGATCGCGATCGCCTCGCTGCCCGATCTCGACAAGCGCGATCTCTCTTCGCTGGTGGTCGCGGGCTCCGGCGGCGCGCCGCTGCCGGTGGAGATCGCCAAGATCTTCGAGCGCCGCGTCGGCATGAAGCTGAAGAGCGGCTGGGGCATGACCGAGACCTGCTCGCCCGGCACCGGTCACCCCAAGGAAGGGCCGGAGAAGCCGGGCTCGATCGGGCTGATGCTGCCCGGCATCGAGATGGACGTGGTGTCGCTGGAGGATTCCACCAAGGTGATGCCGATCGGCGAGGTCGGCGAAATCCGCATCCGCGGCCCGAACGTCACCAAGGGCTACTGGAACCGGCCGGCGGAAACCGCGGAGGCCTTCGTCGGCGACCGCTTCCTCACCGGCGACATCGGCTACATGGACGCCGACGGCTATTTCTATCTGGTCGACCGCAAGAAGGACATGATCATCTCCGGCGGCTTCAACGTCTATCCGCAGATGATCGAGCAGGCGATCTACACCCATCCCGCCGTACAGGAGGTGATCGTGATCGGCATCCCCGACGATTACCGAGGCGAGGCGGCCAAGGCCTTCATCAAGCTGCGCGACGGCGAGAAGCCGTTCTCGATCGACGAGCTGCGCGCCTTCCTCACCGGCAAGGTCGGCAAGCACGAATTGCCGGCAGCGGTCGAATTCGTCGACGAACTGCCGCGCACCCCCGTTGGCAAGCTGTCGCGTCACGAATTGCGGCAGCAGCAGCCCAAAACATCTCAATCCAAGACTTCTCAATCCGCTCAACAACAGGCTGCATCAGGATCCCGTTCATGACCGACGCCGTTATCGTCTCCACCGCCCGCACGCCGATCGGCAAGGCCTATCGCGGCGCGCTCAACGCCACCGAGGGCGCGACCTTGCTCGGTCACGCGATCGGCGAGGCGGTGGCGCGCGCCAAGGTCGATCCGAAGGAGATCGAGGACGTCGTGATGGGCGCGGCGATGCAGCAGGGCACGACCGGCGGCAACATCGCGCGCAAGGCGCTGCTCCGCGCCGGCCTGCCGGTGACGGTTGCCGGCACCACCATCGACCGCCAGTGCGCCTCCGGCCTGCAGGCGATTGCGCTCGCGGCGCGCTCGGTGATCTTCGACGGCGTCGAGATCGCGGTCGGCGGCGGCGGTGAATCGATCTCGCTGGTGCAGAACGACAAGATGAACGCGTTCCACGCCCAGGATCCGGCGCTGCTCAAGATCAAGGGCGAGGTCTACATGCCGATGATCGACACCGCCGAGATCGTCGCCAAGCGCTACAACATCTCGCGCGAGAAGCAGGACGAGTACGGGCTGGAGAGCCAGCGCCGCACCGCGGCCGCGCAGCAGGGCGGCAAGTTCAAGGACGAGCTCGCGCCGATCACCACCATGATGGCGGTGACCGACAAGGCGACCGGTGCGGTCACGATGAAGGAAGTGACGCTGTCGCAGGACGAAGGTCCGCGGCCCGAGACCACGGCCGAAGGGCTCGCGAGCCTCAAGGCGGTACGCGGCGAGGGCTTCACCATCACCGCCGGCAATGCCAGCCAGCTCTCGGACGGCGCCAGCGCCTCCGTGATCATGAGCGACAAGGAAGCCGCCAAGCGCGGGCTGCAGCCGCTCGGCATCTTCCGCGGCTTCGTTTCGGCCGGCTGCGAGCCGGACGAGATGGGCATCGGCCCGGTGTTCGCTGTGCCGCGGCTCCTCAAGCGCCACGGCCTCAAGGTCGACGACATCGATCTCTGGGAGCTCAACGAGGCGTTCGCGGTGCAGGTGCTGTACTGCCGCGACAAGCTCGGCATCGATCCGGAGAAGATCAACGTCGATGGCGGCGCGATCTCGGTCGGCCATCCCTATGGCATGTCGGGGGCGCGGCTCACCGGCCACGCGCTGATCGAAGGCCGCCGCCGCAAGGCCAAATACGCCGTCGTCACCATGTGCGTCGGTGGCGGCATGGGCGCGGCCGGCCTGTTCGAGGTGTTGAACTAATTCTGTCGTCCCGGCCAAGCGAAGCGCGAGCCGGGACCCATACGCCGCGGCCTTCGTAAAGGGCAGAGCGGCAGCCGGCTTTGCCAATTGCGATGGCCGGTGGTTATGGGTCCCTGCTTTCGCAGGGACGACATCGAGAGTGACGAGGCAGTTGAACTTTTAAAAGGAGGATCCGATGGATCTCGCTTTCACCAAGGAAGAGATAGCGTTTCGCGAGGAGGTGCGTGAGTTCTTCAAGAACAACGTGCCGCCGGAGACAAGGCGCAAGCTGCAGGAAGGCCGCCATCTGTCGAAGGACGAGATGGTCACCTGGTGGCGTATCCTCAACAAGAAGGGCTGGGGTGTCACCCACTGGCCGAAGGAACATGGCGGCACCGGCTGGACCACCGTGCAGCACTACATCTTCAACGAAGAGCTGCAGTCCTATCCCGCGCCGCAGCCGCTCGCCTTCGGCGTCAGCATGGTCGGCCCGGTCATCTACACCTTCGGCAACGAGAAGCAGAAGAAGGAATATCTGCCGCGCATCGCCAATGTCGACGACTGGTGGTGCCAGGGCTTCTCGGAGCCGGGCTCCGGTTCGGATCTCGCGTCGCTGAAGACCACGGCCGAGCGCAAAGGCGACAAGTGGATCATCAACGGCCAGAAGACCTGGACCACGCTTGCCCAGCACGCCGATATGATCTTCTGTCTCTGCCGCACCGACAAGAATGCGAAAAAGCAGATGGGCATCTCCTTCATCGTGTTCTCGATGAAGTCGAAGGGCGTCACCGTGCGCCCGATCCAGACCATCGACGGCGGCCACGAGGTCAACGAGGTGTTCTTCGACGACGTCGAGGTGCCCTACGAAAACCTGATCGGCGAAGAGAACAAGGGCTGGGATTACGCCAAATTCCTGCTCGGCAATGAGCGCACCGGCATCGCCCGGGTCGGCGTCTCGAAGGAACGGCTGCGCCGTATCCGTGCGCTGGCCTCCAAGGTCGAGTCCGGCGGTCGTCCTGTCATCGAGGATCCGGCATTCCGCGAGAAGCTCACCGCCTGCGAGATCGAGCTGAAGGCGCTTGAGCTCACCCAGCTCCGCGTCGTCGCCGACGAAGGCAAGCACGGCAAGGGCAAGCCCAACCCGGCCTCCTCGGTGCTCAAGATCAAGGGCTCGGAAATCCAGCAGACCACCACCGAGCTGCTGATGGAGATCGTCGGTCCGTTCGCCGCGCCCTATGACGAGCACGGCGATGCCGGCTCGAACGAGAGCATGGATTGGACCGCGCAGATCGCGCCGAGCTATTTCAACAACCGCAAGGTTTCGATCTACGGCGGCTCCAACGAGATCCAGCGCAACATCATCAGCAAGGCCGTGCTGGGGCTTTGATGCCCTTCTCCCTCGCCCCGCTCTTGCGGGGAGAGGGTTGGGGTGAGGGGCTTCTCTCCGTGCAGGGAATGCCGAGAGACCTGTACCCCCTCACCCGGATCGCATCTGTCGATGCGATCCGACCTCTCCCCGCAAGCGGGGCGAGGTGAAGAGGCCCCGGTTTGAACAACGATCAGTTAGTTAAGGAAACGAACATGGATTTTGATCTGTCCGAGGAGCAGCGGCTTCTCAAGGAAAGCATCGACGGGCTTCTGACCGATGCCTACGACTTCGATGCGCGCAAGAAGTACATGAAGGAGAAGGGCGGCTGGAGCAAAGCGCTCTGGGGCAAGCTCGCCGAGCAGGGCCTGCTGGGTCTGCCGTTTGCCGAGACCGAAGGCGGCTTCGGCGCCGGCGCGGTCGAGACCATGATCGTGATGGAAGCGCTCGGCAAGGCGCTGGTGGTTGAGCCGTATCTCGCCACCGTCGTGGTCGCCGGCGGTTTCCTGCGCCATGGCGGCTCGGCCGAGCAGAAGGCGAAGTACATCCCCGGCATCATCGACGGCAGCAAGACCTTCGGCTTTGCCCAGCTCGAGAAGAACTCGCGCTATGATCTGTTCGACGTCGTGACCACGGCCAAGAAGAAGGGCGACGGCTGGGTGATCGACGGCGAGAAGTTCGTCGTGCTCAACGGCGAGAACGCCGACACGCTGATCGTCACCGCGCGCACCAAGGGCGGCCAGCGCGACAAGACCGGCATCGGCGTGTTTCTGGTCCCGGCGGATGCCAAGGGCGTCACCCGCAAGGGCTATCCGACCCAGGACGGCCTGCACGCAGCCGACATCACCTTCACCAATGTCGAGGTCGGTGCGGACGCTGCGATCGGCGATCCCGAGAACGGCCTGCCGCTGATCGAGCGCGTCGCGGACGAAGCCCGCACCGCGCTGTGCGCGGAGGCGGTCGGCGCGATGGACGAGTCGCTCAAGGAGACCGTGGAGTACATCAAGACCCGCAAGCAGTTCGGCGTTGCGATCGGCTCGTTCCAGAGCCTGCAGCACCGCGCCGCCGACATGTTCGTGGCGCTGGAGCAGGCCCGCAGCATGTCGATGTTCGCGACCATGGCTTCGGACTTCAGCGATGCCAAGGAGCGTTCGTCCGCGGTCGCGGCCGCCAAGGTGCAGGTCGGCAAGTCGCTCAAGTTCGTCGGCCAGCAGTCGATCCAGCTTCACGGCGGCATCGGCATGACCATGGAAGCCAAGATCGGCCACTACTTCAAGCGGCTGACCATGATCGAGAACACGCTCGGCGACACCGACTACCACCTCCGTCGCGTCAGCGAGAGCGGCGGACTGCTGGCGTAAGCACCACCGTCATTGCGAGCGTAAGCGAAGCAATCCATCTCACCGCGTTGGGAAAGATGGATTGCTTCGTCGCTTCAGCGCAAAATTGCTGTGCAATTTTGTCGCGAGCTCCTCGCAATGACGCTCGAAACAAACAGGGAGGTAACAACAATGAAGAACACCCCGTTCGATCTCACCGGCCAGGTCGCGGTCGTCACCGGCTCGAGCCGCGGCATCGGCCGCTCCTCGGCCGAGCTGCTGGCCAAGCTCGGCGCCAAGGTCGTGATCTCCTCGCGCAAGGCGGATGCCTGCCAGGAAGTCGCCGACGGCATCAAGAAGGCCGGCGGTGATGCGCTCGTGATCCCCTGCAACATCGCGCGCCGCGCGGAGGTCGAGGCGCTGGTCTCGGGCACGATCAAGCACTACGGCAAGATCGACATCCTGGTCTGCAACGCCGCGGTGAATCCCTATTACGGCCCGCTGCTCGACATCACGGACGAGGCCTTCGACAAGATCATGGGCTCCAACGTCAAGAGCAACATCTGGCTCTCCGCGCTGGCGATCCCGCAGATGGCCGAACGCGGCAAGGGCTCGGTCATCATCATCTCGTCGATCGGCGGACTTCGGGGGTCTACGGTGATCGGTGCCTACGGCATCTCCAAGGCGGCGGATTTTGCGCTGTGCCGCAGCCTCGCCGGCGAATGGGGGCCGAAGGGTGTGCGCGTCAATTGCGTGGCGCCGGGCCTGGTGAAGACCGATTTCGCCCGCGCGCTGTGGGAAGACCCGGACAATCTGAAGCGCCGCACCGCGTCGACGCCGCTCCGCCGCATCGGCGAGCCCGACGAGATCGCCGGCGCCGTGGCCTATCTGGCTTCCGATGCCTCGACGTTCATGACCGGCCAGACCATCGTGGTCGACGGCGGCGTGACGACGGCGGCGACGTAAAGCATGATGAACTTTGATTGAGTCGCTTTAGCCGCGCTCGCTTCACCTCTCCCAAGGGAGAGGTGAACCTCCGCTGCCGATCTAGGTTTAGACCTGCTCCAGCGCCCGCTCGAAATCCTCGATCAAATCGTCTGGGTGCTCGAGCCCGGCCGAGAAGCGGATAAAGCCTTCGCTGATGCCGAGCTCGGCGCGGGCCTCCGGCGCCAGACGCTGATGCGTTGTGGTGGCGGGATGCGTGACCAGGCTCTTGGCATCGCCGAGATTGTTGGAGATGCGCGAGATCTTCAGCGCGTTGAGGCAGCGGAACGCGCCGGCCTTGCCGTCCTTCACCTCGAAGCCGACCAGCGTCGAGCCGGCGCCCATCTGCTTCTTCACCGTCGCGGCCTGCGGATGATCGGGGCGGCCCGGATAGACCAGCCGCGTGATCTTCGGATGTTTCGCCAGCGCCTCGGCGATCTTGGCCGCGTTCTCGGTCTGCGCGCGGACGCGGACGCCGAGCGTCTCCAGCCCCTTCAGCAGCACCCAGGCGTTGAACGGCGACAGCGACGGGCCGGTCTGGCGCATGAAATTATGGATGTGCTCGGCGATGAAGGCTTCCGACGACAGGATGATGCCGCCGAGGCAGCGGCCCTGGCCGTCGATATGCTTGGTCGCGGAATAGACCACGACATCGGCGCCGAGCGACAGCGGGCTCTGCCAGATCGGCGTCGCGAACACGTTGTCGACGACCAGCCGGGCGCCGCCGCTGTGTGCGATCTTGGCGATGGCGCCGATGTCGAGCACGTCGAGCGTCGGGTTGGTCGGGCTCTCCAGGAAGAACGTCTTGGTGTTGGGCCGCAAGGCGCGCTGCCACTGGTCGAGATCGAGACCATCGACCAGCGTCGTCTCGATGCCGTAGCGCGGCAGCAGATCCTGCACGACATAGAGGCACGAGCCGAACAGGGCCTTCGACGCCACCACGTGATCGCCGGCCTTCAGCGGCGCGAGGATCGCGGTGGTCACCGCGGCCATGCCGGTCGCGGTCGAGCGCGCGGCTTCCGCGCCCTCGAGCTCGATCATGCGGCGCTCGAACATCGCAATCGTCGGGTTGGAATAGCGCGAATAGATGAAGCCGGGATCCTGGCCCTTGAAGCGCGCCTCGCATTGCTCGGCGGTGTCGTAGACGTAGCCCTGGGTGAGAAACAGTCCTTCCGACGTCTCCCCGAACTGCGAGCGCAGCGTGCCGCCATGGACGAGGCGGGTTTCGGGACGGAAGCGGGCGGTACCTTCAGATTCAGACATGTGACCTCCGAAGTGGCCATTTCCCTCGGAAATGGCCACAAAAAAACCGGCCTGGAGAAACCTCCACAAGCCGGGATCACACTGTCCCCGGCCTGTTTAGCGACTTATTTAACGTGGCTGCAAGCCGGCCGGCTCAAATCACCACGGGATAAGTGCAGCTGATATTCCCTCGCGCCCTTTCCGTCAAGACGGTCATCGGATAACCCGTAAAAGCCCATATTTTGGGGCTTGATGGCCGCTCAGAGGTTGATTTTGGGCCATATCGAGAGATCGCCGAGGGACCGCGCCGTGTCGTTCACGCTGGAAGATGAATCCAACGGAATCCTGCCCGACCGCATGATCGCGGAGATGGCGGAGGCCGGCCTCATTCTGCCCGCCTACGACTTTGTCGAGAGCCAGATCCAGCCGGCGAGCCTCGACCTGCGCCTCGGCGACATCGCCTACCGCGTCCGTGCCAGCTTCCTGCCGGGGCCCGATGCCACGGTCGCCGAGCGGATCGACCAGCTCAAGCTGCACGAGATCGATCTCTCCGACGGCGCGGTGCTGGAGACCAATTGCGTCTACATCGTCCCGCTGCTGGAGAGCCTGGCGCTGCCGCCGGAGATCGTGGCCGCCGCCAACCCGAAGAGCTCGACCGGACGGCTCGACGTGTTCACGCGCGTGATCGCCGACGGCACCCGCCGCTTCGACATGATCGGCGCCGGCTATCACGGCCCGCTCTATGCCGAGATCTCACCGAAGACGTTTCCCGTGCTGTTGCGCGAGGGCTCGCGCCTCAGCCAGGTCCGCTTCCGGATCGGCGAGGCGACCTTGACCGCCGACGAGCTCGATGCGCTGCATGCCGCCGAACGCCTGGTCGATGCCGACGATGCCGATCTCAGCCACGGCGTCGCGCTCTCGGTCGATCTCTCCGGCGAGAGCTCGGGCGGCTTCGTCGGCTATCGCGCCAAGCGCCACACCGGCGTGGTCGATGTCGATCGTCGCGGCGGCTATGCGGTCGATGATTTCTGGGAGCCGATCAAGGCGCGGCCCGACGGCAGCCTGATTCTCGATCCCGGCGAGTTCTACATCCTTGCGTCGAAGGAAGCCGTGCAGGTGCCGCCGGACTACGCCGCGGAGATGGTGCCGTTCGATCCGCTGGTCGGCGAATTCCGCGTCCATTATGCCGGCTTCTTCGATCCCGGCTTCGGCTATGCCGGTGCCGGCGGCAAGGGCGCGCGCGCCGTGCTCGAAGTGCGTTCGCGCGAGGTGCCGTTCATTCTCGAGCACGGTCAGATCGTCGGCCGTCTGGTCTATGAGCGCATGCTCGAGCGTCCCGACGCGCTCTACGGCCAGCGCATCGGCTCGAACTACCAGGCGCAGGGCCTGAAACTCTCCAAGCATTTTCGCGTGTAATTCCGCGAGTCGGATTTCGCGTCATTCTCCGCCGTCATTCCCCGCGAAAGCGGGGAATCCAGTACGCCGCGGCCTCTCGATCGACAATGACTGCCTCTGGAATACTGGATCGCC
Source organism: Bradyrhizobium sp. INPA03-11B (assembly GCF_040446015.1). Classification (NCBI taxonomy): domain Bacteria; kingdom Pseudomonadati; phylum Pseudomonadota; class Alphaproteobacteria; order Hyphomicrobiales; family Nitrobacteraceae; genus Bradyrhizobium; species Bradyrhizobium sp. INPA03-11B. Next base: position 1,268 of record NZ_JASGSR010000190.1, on the reverse strand, counting down.
CGATCAAGTCGGGCGATGACACCGAGTGTTGGTTGCACCGTCGCTTCGGCGATGACACATTCCAGAAAACAACAAACCGGGAGTGAACATGAGCGCCGCAACAGATTCAGCGCAGCAACAGGCGCAATGGCGGAAGTGGCGCAGCGTCGCCGATCTCTATCACGCCTTCTTCACCGGACTGATCCTCACCGTGGTCACGCGGCGCGGTACGACTGACGCCGCCGAGTTCGTCTTCCGCGTGTTTCGCCGCCAGCAGCAGGAGCGCTTCCTGCCCGGCCTGAAGAAGCTCGGCCTCGACGGCCTGCCGCCGGCGGTCGCGGCCGCGCAGTATCACTATCTCTCCAACTGGATCGGCGGCGTGCATGTCGAATACATGCACGAGACCGACCGCAAGGCCTGGATCCGCTATCCGCCGCCGCGCTGGATCTGGAAAGGCACGGCGATCTGCGGCGTTCCCGGCGAGGTCTCACGCGCGATGCTGCGCGGCTGGCACGCCAACAATGGTGCAGCCCTCGGCGATCTCAGGCTCGGCTTCGTCTGCACCAAGCAGAGCGTCGACGGGCAGGACGGGCTCGAGGGCTATTACTGCGAATATGATCATCCGCTCGAGGTCGACCAGCGCCTGGTGTTCGCGCGCCATCTCGAGGCGCCGTTGTTTGATTCCAGAACCGCGCCGGCGCTGCCGGTCGACAGCTGGCCGCGCCAGCGGCTGGAGAAGGCCTATCGCAACTACGCGATGGAATATGTGAAGACAGCCGCGCCGGTCATCGTGCAGGTGTTCGGCCCCGAGGATGCGAACTATCTGCTGCATCTCACCGGCAGGCTGATTGGCATGCAGTATTTCGACGAGGTCGCGCAGGCGCTCGGCGGCAGCCGTGGCCGTGCCACGGAATTTGCCGCATTCCTGCGCACGCTGTTCGAGTCGCAGGATGACGTCGCCGAGATCCGCGAATCCGAGGGCCAGTTCGAGATCCGCCAGCAAGGCTGGAAGCTGTTGGCCGATGTCGCCGATTATCACCCGGCCTGCGCCAGCGTGCTGACCGGCCTGTTCGAGGGCCTGGCGGCCGGCTGCGGACGGCACATTCCGGTGCATCTGAAGCCGAACAGCACCGCCGGCGCGCCCTTCGTCTGGTCGATCGGCTAGCTCAGACATCCTCCCCTGGAGGGGTCGAGACGAGCGGAGCTCGCTCTGGGATCGGTTCGCATGAAATGCGAACCGAGGTGGGGTGACAGTCCATCCACTCGAGCGCTGCCCGAGTGGAGAGATC
>NZ_JASGSR010000018.1:0-97413 GCF_040446015.1 Bradyrhizobium sp. INPA03-11B | reverse complement strand
ACAGCGGCCTGACCGTCGAAAAGATCGACGATCTCACGATCCGCATCACTTTCAAGAAGCCGACGCCGTTCTGGGCCAATGCCTTTGTCGGGGCCTATGGCTGCATCATCCCAAAGCATCTGTTCGCAGATTACAAGGGCGGCAAGTCCCGCGAGGCGCCCAACAATCTGAAGCCCGTCGGCACCGGCCCGTACAAGTTCGTCGAGTTCAAGCCGGGCGATCTGATCCGCGGCGAGATCAACCCCGACTACCATATGGCCAACCGTCCATCCTTCGACACGATCGAGATGAAGGGGGGCGGCGATGCCGTCTCGGCCGCACGCGCGGTGATCCAGACCGGCGAATATGATTTCGCCTGGAACATCCAGGTCGAAGACGAAGTGCTGCTGCGCCTGGAAAAGGGCGGCAAGGGCAAGGCTCTGTTCGCGGTCGGCGGCGACATCGAGTTCATTGCGATCAACTTCACCGACCCCAACACCGAGGTCGACGGCGAGCGCTCGTCGATCAAGACCAAGCATCCGATCCTGTCGGATCCGAAGGTACGTCAGGCGCTGGCGCTGCTGGTCGACCGCGACTCCGTCAAGAAGGCGATCTACGGCCGCGCCGGCCGCACCACCGCCAACTATCTCAACGGCCCCGAGGAGTTCGTCTCCAAGAACACCAAATGGGAGTTCTCGGTCGAGAAGGCGAGCGCGCTGCTCGAGCAGGCCGGCTGGAAGCTGGGCTCCGACGGCATCCGCGAGAAGGACGGCAAGAAGCTGAAGCTGCTGTACCAGACCTCGATCAACGGGCCGCGGCAGAAGACCCAGGCCATCGTCAAGCAGGCCTGCCAGAAGGCCGGCATCGACGTCGAGCTGAAATCGGTGGTGGCCTCGGTGTTCTTCTCCTCCGACGTCGCCAACCCCGACACCTACGCCCACTTCTATGCCGACATCGAGATGTTCCAGATCCCGATGACGCAGCCCGATCCCGCTTTGCACATGCGCCGCTACCACTCGCGCAACATCGCCACCAAGGAGAACAAGTGGCAGGGGCCGAACTTCCCGCGCTGGGCCAACAAGGAATTCGATGCCGCGGTCGACGCGGCTGATACCGAGACCGATCCGATCAAGCGGGCGGACCTCTACATCAAGGGCAATGACCTGATGTGGCAGGACAATGTGATGATCCCCGTGATGCATCGGCTCGCGGTTGAAGCCTCCTCCAACACGCTGCGTCCCGCGCTCTCCGGCTGGGCCAACCAAACCGACAATCTGCAAGACTGGTATCGTGAAACTTGAGCCGTGAGGGGGCTCGAGATGTGCTCCTTCCTCCCCCCGTTCTTACGGGGAGAGGCTTGGGGTGAGGGGCTCCATCCGCAAATGGGTTGGAAGGTGAGTTCGCCTGAGAACCCCCTCACCCGGAATTCAAGCCGTGCTTGAATTCCAACCTCTCCCCGCACGCCGGGCGAGGTGAAGCTCGCCTTTCGATTGGAAGCAAGATCAACGTGCTCAAGGTGCGAGCGTTAGTTAGATGATCTCTCGATGAGTCAATATATCCTGCGCCGTCTGATGATCGCGATCCCGAGCCTGCTCGGAATCTCGCTCGTGCTGTTCGTCGTGCTGGCGCTCGCGCCCGGCGATCCGTTCAGCGAGCTCGCGACCAATCCGAACGTGCCACCCGAAGTGCAGGCCGCGCTGCGCGCCAAGTTCGGTCTCGATGACCCGATCTATCTCCGTTATCTGCACTGGCTCGCGGCAATGGTCCACGGCGACTGGGGCTTCTCGTTCGTCAGCCGGGTCGATGTCGACACCCTGATCCTGCAGCGGCTGCCGACCACGCTTTACGTGGTCGGCTCGTCGCAGCTGCTGGCGCTCCTGATCGCGATCCCGGTCGGCGTCTATGCCGCCACCCGGCCCTATTCGCTGTTCGACCAGCTCGCCAACACCTTCGCCTTCATCGGCTTCTCGCTGCCGACCTTCTTCACCGGCATCCTGTTCATCCTGGTGTTTTCGGTGAAGCTGGACTGGCTGCCCTTCGTCTACACCAGCGTACCGGGAAGCGGCATCCCCTGGCTGCTGGAGATGATCCGGCAGGCCATCATGCCGGTGATGGTGCTCGGCCTGTTCCAGGCGGCATCGATGACCCGCTTCGTGCGCTCGGCGATGCTCGACGTGATCCGGCTCGACTATGTCACCACCGCGCGCGCCAAGGGGCTCGGGCAGGCCAAGGTGATCGTCAAGCACGTGATGCGCAATGCGATGATCCCGGTGGTCACGCTGATCGCGCTGCAGATGCCCGCCGTGTTCGGCGGCGCCATCGTCACCGAGCAGATCTTCCGGATTCCCGGCATCGGCTCGCTGCTGATTTCCTCCATCCTCACCAATGATACGCCGGTCGTGATGGCCGTGACCTTCGTCTTCGCGTGTCTCGTGGTGCTGTTCAACCTGATCGCAGATGTCCTCTATGGCTGGCTTGACCCTCGCATCTCCTTCCGCTGAGCGGCGCGGCTATTCGCCCTGGCGCGAAACCTGGCGGCGCTACCGCCGGCACCGGCCGGCCGTGATCAGCGCAGTGCTGCTGCTGCTGCTGATCGCGGCCGTCGTGATCGGCCCGTTCATCTGGCGCGTCTCGATCAGCGACATCGACGTGGTGGCGGGCCTGCAGGGGCCCTCGCTGGCGCATCCGTTCGGCACCGACGATCTCGGCCAGGACCTACTCGCCCGCATGATTTATGGCGGGCGCATCTCGCTCGCGGTCGGCCTCGCCGCGATGCTGGTCTCGGTGTTCGTCGGCACGCTGATCGGCGCGCTGGCCGGCATGTCGCGCGGCGCGCTCGGCTATGCGCTGATGTGGCTGACCGACCTGTTCCTGTCGCTGCCGCAACTGCCGCTGCTCCTGATGCTCATCTACCTGTTCCGCGACGGGCTCAAGGCGATGTTCGGCCCGGAGGGCGGCATCTTCATCCTGATCGTGCTTGTCATCGGCGGCCTGCGCTGGATGCCGGTCGCCCGCCTGGTGCGCGCCCAGTTCCTCTCGCTGCGCGAGAAGGAATTCGTCGAGGCGGCGCGTGCGCTCGGCGCGAGCCCGGTGCGCCAGGTGGTGCGCCACATCCTGCCCAATGCGCTGGGACCCGTGATCATCGCCGGCACGATCGACGTCGCCGCGGCGATCATCGCCGAATCGACGCTGTCGTTCCTCGGCCTCGGCTTTCCGCCCGACACTCCGACCTGGGGCCGCATCCTCTATGACGCCAAGGACTTTCTCGACATCGGCCCGCATTGGGCGCTGTTTCCGGGCGGCGCGATCTTCATCGCGGTGGTCGCGATCAACTTCATCGGCGACGGGCTGCGCGACGCGCTCGACGCCCGCAAGGTGATCTGATGGCCTTGCTCGACATCAAGGGCCTGAAAACCCATTTCAGCACCGACGCCGGCGTGTTGCAGGCGGTCGATGGCGTCGACATCTCGATCAACCGGGGCGAGACACTGTGCGTGGTCGGCGAATCCGGCTGCGGCAAGACCGTCACCGCGATGTCGATCCTCAAGCTGATCGCGATGCCGCCGGGCAGGATCGTCGAAGGCGAGATCATGTTCGAGGGCCGCGATCTGGTGCCGCTGACCAGCCACCAGCTCGACGACATCAGGGCCAAGGAGATCGGCTTCATCTTCCAGGAGCCGATGACCTCGCTCAATCCGGTGCTGACGATCGGCGAGCAGATCGCCGAGAGCCTGCGCCGCCACGAGGCGGTGACCAAGAAGCAGGCGCTCGAGCGCACCATCGAGATGCTGAAGCTGGTGCAAATCCCCAATGCCGCGGGCCGCGTGCATCACTATCCGCATCAGTTCTCCGGCGGCATGCGCCAGCGCGTGATGATCGCGATGGCGCTGGCCTGCCGCCCCAAGCTTGTCATTGCCGACGAACCCACCACCGCGCTCGACGTCACCATCCAGGCGCAGATCCTCGACCTGCTTCAGGACATGAAGGAGCGCTTCGGCATGGCGGTGATGCTAATCACCCATGCCATGGGCGTGGTCGCCGAGACCGCGCAGCGCGTTGTCGTGATGTATGCCGGCAAGGTGGTGGAAGAGGCGCCGGTCGACGAATTGTTCGGCAACCCGCGCCATCCCTACACCCAGGGCCTGATCCGCTCGATCCCGCGCATCGACCTCGACGCCGAGCACAAGACGAGGCTGGAGGCGATCGGCGGCTCGGTGCCGATCCTGATCAACCCGCCACCCGGCTGCCGTTTTGCGCCCCGCTGCAAGCACGCCATGAGCATCTGCACCGAACGGGAGCCGCGCCTGCGCGAGATCGCACCCGGCCATCGCATGGCCTGCCACCTCGGAGACGCGTCATGAGCGAGCCGCTGCTGCGCGTCTCCAATCTGAAGAAGCACTTTCCGGTGCTGGGCGGACTGTTGTCGCGCGAGGTCGGCCAGGTCTATGCGGTCGACGGCGTGTCGTTTGCGGTCAACCGCGGCGAGACGCTGGGACTGGTCGGCGAATCCGGCTGCGGCAAGTCGACCACCGGCCGCTGCGTGCTGCGGCTGATCGAGCCGACCTCGGGCGAAATCGTGTTCGACGGCCAGAGCGTGACGGGCTTGGGCAGCGGCAATCTGCGCGCCATGCGTCGCAACATGCAGCTGGTGTTCCAGGACCCGTTCGCCTCGCTCAACCCGCGCATGACGGTCGGCGCGATCCTCGCCGAGCCCTTCATCATCCACAACCTCGCGACCTCGGCCAGCGAGCGCGAGGACCGCGTCGCGAGCCTCCTGGTCAAGGTCGGGCTGAAGGCCGAGCACATGCGGCGCTACCCGCATGAGTTCTCCGGCGGCCAGCGCCAGCGCATCGCGATCGCCCGCGCGCTCACCCTGGAGCCGAAGCTGATCGTGTGCGACGAGCCGGTCTCGGCGCTCGACGTCTCGATCCAGGCCCAGGTCATCAACCTGCTCGAAGATCTGCAGGCCGAGCTGAACTTGACCTATTTGTTCGTGGCCCACGATCTCTCCGTGGTCGAGCACATCTCCGACCGCGTCGCCGTGATGTATCTCGGCCGCATCGTCGAGCTCGCCAAGGCCAGCGACCTCTATCGCAACCCGCAGCACCCCTACACCAAGGCGCTGCTGTCGGCGGTGCCGGTCGCCGATCCCAAGGCAAAGCGCGACCGCATCCGCCTGAAGGGCGACGTGCCGAGCCCGATGAATCCGCCGAAGGGCTGCCACTTCCACACCCGCTGCCCGATCGCCGAAGAGCGCTGCCGGCAGGAGGCGCCGGAATTGCGCCAGGGCAGCAACGGGCATTCCGTGGCGTGCCATCTGGCGTAGGCCGCAGGCTGCTTCGACCTGCTCCGCTTACCTCTCGGTGCGCCGCAGACGTGCGGGGCCAAAATATCGAAAACAACCCCATGCAAAGGAGCTGACGGCTGCCGGCGTCCGACCGCGGCTTGACACGTCGGGCAAATGGGGATATATTTCTAATATCCAGAAATCGTATCAGCGCCCGCAGCAGCTTACGCCACATCCGCTAGCGACGGCGCTTCTTCGACGTGGACTTTACCGCCTTGCGCTTTGCCTTGACCTTTGCCCTTGGTCGCGGAGCCGATGCGCTCTTCTCGCTCTCATTTACCTCCGCCCGCAGCGTATCGAGCAGCCAGTCGCGGAAAGCGCGCATGCCCGGCGTGACCTCGCGCGACTTCAGCCAGGTCAGCCAGTACGACCCCGCCGGCACTTCGGCCGAGAACGGCCGCACCAGGCGGCCGGAGGTAAGCTCATTTGCAAACATCGCAATCGGCACCAACCCGACGCCGACGCCACGTGCCGCCGCCTCGGCCATACCAACCGAGCTGTCGAAGATCGGCCCCTGGATTTTCGGACACGGCGCGCCGGCCACCGCAAACCACAACGGCCATTCCTCGGCGCGGTAGGAGCGCAGCAAGAATTCCTGCGCGAGATCGGACGGCTTGCGCAGCCGGGCCGCAGCATCGGGGCAGCAGACCGGCGAGAGCGGCGCGGACAACAGATGGATCGCCTCGGTGCCGTGCCACGAGCCGTCTCCGAAGCGCAGCGCAAGATCGAGCCCGTCGCCCGCGATGTCGACGCGATTGTTGTTGGTGAGCAGCCGCAGGTCGATATAGGGATGCGCGCGCTTGAAGCGGTCGACCCGTTGCAGCAGCCACCCGGTCGCAAACGTCGTGACGGAGCCGACGGTGACGACCTCGCGCGTGCCCTTGGCCTCGATCCGGTCAATCGCGGCACCGATCCGATCGAACGTGTCCGACAGCACCGGCAGCAGCGCCAGCCCTTCGTCGGTGAGCACCAGCCCGCGCGGCAGGCGGCGGAACAGGCTCGCGCCCAGCAGCTCCTCGAGCTGCTTGACCTGATGGCTGATCGCGGTCTGCGTCACGCGCAGCTCCATCCCCGCGCGGGTGAAGCTCAAGAGCCGCGCGGAAGCCTCGAAGGCGCGCAACGCGTTCAACGGGAGATGCCGACGCATGGCGTCATGACCAAGTTTTTCTCATGCCTCGTTGTATAAATGATTGTTTGTGCGCCGTCACGCCGCCCGGCAGGTTCGCGCCGCCAACGGGAGATTCGACATGCTGACGAGACGGATATTTGGATTGCGCGCGCTGGGCCTTGCGGTGTCCTGCGCCACCCTGCCGCGGCAAAGCGCCGCGGCGGGACAGAGTGCGGCGGCAGGAGCAAGCGAGCCGGCGCAGCGGCTGCAGCAGGAATTTGCGCGCATCGAGCTCGCGACCAGCGGCCGGCTCGGCGTCGCCGCGCTCGACATGGAGACGGGATTGCGCGCGAGCCAACGCGGCGACGAGCGGTTCCCGATGTGCAGCACCTTCAAGGCGATGCTGTCAGCTGCCGTGCTGCACCGGGTCGATCGCGGCGAATCCAGCCTTGATCAGCGGATGCAAGTCGAGGCCAAGGATATCTTGGCCTACGCGCCCGTCGCCAAGCAACACGTCGGGTCGAGCATGACGCTGGCCGAACTCTGCGAGGCCGCGATCACGCTCAGCGACAATACCGCGGCCAACCTGCTGCTGCGTGAGATCGGCGGGCCTGCCGGCTTGACCAGCTTCTTCCGCACCATCGGCGACAATGTCAGCCGGCTCGATCGCTGGGAGGTCGCTCTGAATGAAGCCGTGCCCGGCGATCCGCGCGACACCACCAGCCCGGTGGCGATGCTGAAGAATCTGCAGCGCGTGGTGCTCGGCGATGTCCTGCAGGCCAATTCGCGCCAGGAGCTGGTGGACTGGATGGTCGCCAACAAGACCGGCGACGCCAGGCTGCGCGCCGGCGTGCCGCGCGACTGGCGGGTCGGCGACAAGACCGGCACCGGCGAGCGCGGCACCTACAACGATATCGGCGTGTTCTGGCCGCCCGGCCGCAAGCCGATCGTGGTGACGGTCTACCTGACCGGGGCAAGTGCGCCGATGGAGAAGTGCAACGAGGTGATCGCCAACGTCGCGCGCGCCGTTGCGAATGCGAGCACCGGGCAGACCGGCTAGAGCGGCACGACGACCCCGCGCGGCGCAAGATCGCCGCGCGGCTTTACATCGCTGCGCGGCTTGGCAGCAACCAAGGATCATGCGACGCTCGACCCGGATGGCGATGCGCCCAGCAGCCATCCGGAGGACACGTCTTGTATCGCCGCATCGCCCTCGCCGCGCTGCTTGTTGCCGGCCACGTCCACGCTGGCTTTGCTGCGGCCGACCCGGCGCGGTGCCGCGAGCTGATCCGCAAATATGAAACCGACAAGGCCCAGCTCGGCGCGATCGAGATCTCGCTGACCCTGTTCGCGGCCGCCAATGCCGATTGCATCAACCTGGCCACCGAGTTGCTCGACGGCGGTGCCTCGGTCGACGCGCGGGACCGGCTCGGCGCACGGCCGCTGAGCCACGCCGCCCGCTCCGGCCATCTCGACATGGTCGACCTGCTGCTGGCACGCGGCGCACCGGTCGATGCGCGCAACCTCGCGGGATCGACCGCGCTGTATTTTGCCGCCGAGCGCGGCCATGTCGCGATCGTGCAGCGCCTGATCGACCGCGGCGCCGACGTCAATCTCACCGGACGCAGCGGCGCTTCCCCGGTCGCGGCCGCCGCCTATGCCGGCCGGGACATGGTGGTGCGGATGCTGCTCGCGCACGGCGCCGACGGCGGCAAGGCCGACGACACCGGCAAGCCCCCGGTCGTGTATGCGGCGGCCGGCGGCCAGCTCGGCATCGTCAAGCAGCTGCTCGCGCGCGACATCGACATCAATGCGCGCTACGCCAAAGACCTCACTCTCCTGATGTGGGCAGCCGGACCGGACGAAACCGTGCCGGAGGCGCAGGCGCTCGAGGTCGTCTCGTATCTCCTGGACGCCGGCACCAGGGTCGACGAGCGCGACGCGCGCGGCCGCACCGCGCTGATGATCGCCGCCGAAGGCAACCATCCTGCCATTGCCAAGGCGCTGCTGGCCCACGGCGCCGACGCCGCGCTGGCCGACAAGGCGGGCAAGCACGCCGCTGATCTCACCATCCTGTCAGCGCTGCGCGCGGAGCTGACGCCGCGCTGAGACAGCTTACGAACCAGGACACGTAGTCATAAATCGTTCGCGATGTCCGCTTTGCTCCGATACCGACCGCCTTTGTGCAACCGCGGCAAATGCCGAAATGGGGCCAATAGACGACATCGCCATCCATTTCTAATGTGAAAGATGCTGCCCACTGAGGCGGCCTAAAGCGTGGATAAGGCCTTCAATGTCGTCGGAAGCCGCGTCGACCCGAGCCTAAAATGACTGCGAATAACAACCACCCGACTATCTCGCCAATGGCGAGATAGAATCCATCGGTCGCAATCATCAAGAGAAACATCAATATCCCGATAAAAACGAGAGTGACGCGTCCAGCGATTTCCCACCCGCGTGGGTACAACAGGTCTTGAACTTTTCTTTCGTCGCTCATGGCCTGTTCGCTTCACCGCGCGATACGAGTTTCCGCAAGAGCGGTCCCTCGTGTAATCGGCCAAACCCTACTCAGGTCAGTGGGACGTCCGCTTATTGAGGATGAGTGGTCGCGAGCGATCCCAACCATTGCATTGTGCAATCGTAAGTTGGCTGTGAACAATGCTAACGCTGCAGCGGTCGCGACCCTCGACGGCGAAAAACCATCCGTCATGTCCGTATTCTGTCCTTCTCAATAGAAGATGAAGATGCCCATTTTTGTATGAGAATTTTCCTCCAGAACCCAAAGCCTCGGACCCACCGTAATGTGTGGTCTCGACTACTCCATCTCTTTTGAAACAGATCGCGTCGCCGAACAACGCCATCCTTCGACCTGGTGGAGCATCCGGATACGCCACCCCTTCGTGAAGATTGTCCCAACAGCCGTATATGCCTTCTTCAGCATAAGCCCCGTCATAGAATGCAAATGCCAGGAGAACGACAAGCATGGATCGTAGCATAAGAGCCCTCATACACGCCCGCAGGCTATCACGGGAGCCAAGGCCAAAGCACAACCTCCGGAAAATGTGAACCTCGCCCCAATCGACCCGCCGCAACATCGGCGTGCTCAAGCCGAACGGCAAATCGGTTCAAAAAGCCATGGGTGTTTATGTCCGCGTTGGGTCATTCTCGACGGTTTCGGCTGAGTTTGTCGGTTGATTGATGTCGGCTTCCGTCCAAAAGCACCGAAGCTAGGACCGGGCCAGCAGCGCTGCGTTCGGCCAGAGCCCCGTGATGGCTATGGCTGCGTCCAAATGAGTTCGCTCCCTGGCTGCACTGCTCCTTGCCCGCAGGACAAGACTTCGCGCCTCAAAGCCCAGCCAGATAGTCCACCAGCGCGGCGAGGTCGTCGGGCGAGGTCGCCAGCATCAGGTCGGACATGCCGGGATTGTTGCCGCGCGCGCGGGTGCGGAAATCGGCGATGGTTTTCGCGAGGTAGTCGCGTCCCATCCCGGCGAGCCGCGGCACCGTGCCGTCGCCCTGGAAGCGATCGAGATGGCAGGCCGGGCAGCCGACCGATGCGCTGGCACTGAGCGCCTTCGCCGCGACGTCCTTGGGCGCGCGGGGTTGGCCGAGGTCTGGCCATGGCTTCTGCGAAAAATATTCCGCGATCGCCAGCATGTCGTCGCGCTCGAACTGCGTTGCGATCGGCTGCATGATCTCGCTCTTGCGGTCGCCGCGCTTGAAATCGCGGAGCTGGACGTAGAGATAGCCGGCCTGCTGGCCCCAGATTGTCGGAATGGTCTTGTCGACCGGCTTGCCGTCGGCGCCGTGGCAACCGGCGCAGACCGCAACCTTGTCCTCGATCGTCTCCGCGCGGGCCTGTGCTGCAAGCAACAGCAGCGCGGTGGCGCAAATCATCAGATTACCGACCATGAGTTGATTCCGAAGCGCTATGTCTCCCGTCATTGCGAGGAACTCGCGACAGAATTGCAAGGCAATTTTGCGCTGAAGCGACGAAGCAATCCATGCCTCCGCTTGCGCGGCTCGATGGATTGTTTCGCTTCGCTCGCAATGACGCGGGCTGATCTCTCATCCGAAGAAACAGAAGCGGGACCGAACGGGTCCCGCCTCGCCGTCAATGTTTGCACGCGCGATGATGCATCCGCCTCGGCTCAGTCGAGCGTGAAGGCGATGATGTTGTTGCCGCGCTTGTAGTCGAGCTGGGTGTTGCCACCGGCGCCGACCACGACATACTGCTTGCCGCCGACCATGTAGCTCGACGGCGGCGCATTGACGCCGGCGCCGGCCCGGAAGCTCCACAGCTCCTTGCCGTTCGACGAATTGTAGGCCGCGAACTTGCCGTTGCCTTCGCCGGTGAACACCAGCCCGCCGGCCGTGGCGAGGATGCCGCCGATCATCGGCTCGGGCGTCGTGACCTGCCACGTGATCTTGCCGGTGTTGTAGTTCACCGCGGTGATGTTGCCCGACTGCTTCTCGCTCGGGATCACCTTGAAGGCTCCGCCCAGCCACAGCTTGCCGTTCGGATAGGCCGAGCTTTCGACGTGATAGGTCATCGGCTGGTGCAGGTTGATGGCATAGGCCAGCGACTGTCCCGGGTCGGTCGCGATCGGTGACCATTCGACGCCGCCATTGGCGCCCGGCAGCATGCGCGCGCCTTCCTTGGTCGGCAGCACCCACATGTTCTCCTGCGGCACCATCGCCTCGGAGAAGCGGATCAGGCTGCAGTCCTTGCGATCGTGCACATAGATGTGCCCGGTCTTGCCGGCATGAATGACGCCGGGAATGGTCTTGCCGCCCTTGTCCTTGACGTCGACCAGCACCGTCGGGCTGACCGCGTCGAGATCCCACACGTCATGGGCGATGTACTGGAAGTGGCAGACATACTTGCCGGTGTCGAGATCGAGCGACACCATCGAGTTGGTGTAGAGGTTGTCGCCGGGCCGGTTCGAGCCGTCGAGGTCGGGCGACGGATTGCCGACGACGAAGTAGATCCGGTTGGTCGCGAGATCGACCGACGGGTTCTGCCACACGCCGCCGCCGAGCTTGGCATAGGGATCGCCGATCTTGGCGAGCATGTCCTTCTCGGCCTGGATGTTGCGATGCATGTCGCGGCCGGTGGCGTCCTTGGTCGCCCAGACGCCGACCGAGTTCTCCGGAATGGTGTTGAAATTCCAGAGCTGCTTGCCGGTCTTGGCGTCATAGGCGCGGACGAAGCCGCGGATGCCGTATTCGCCGCCATTGGTTCCGATCAAGACCTTGTCCTTGACCACGGTCGGCGCCATCGTCTCGCTGTAGCCGAGCTCGGGATCGGCGATGTTGGTGGTCCACACCACCTCGCCGGTCTTGGCATTCAGCGCCATCAGCTTGGAATCCAGCGTCGCCAGATAGACCCGGTCGCCGAGCACCTGGACGCCGCGATTGTTGGGACCGCAGCAATAGACCGTGATCGGGCCCATCTTGTGGGCATAGTGCCAGAGCTGCTGGCCGGTCTTGGCGTCGAGCGCATAGACGTGGCTGAACGACGTCGTGACATACATCACGCCGTCGACGACGATCGGCGATGTCTCGAGCGACTCCTTGACGTCGGTCTGGAAGATCCAGGCGACGTGCAGGTTCTTCACATTGTCGCGGCTGATCTGCTTGCCCGGATAAAACCGCGTCTGGGCGTAATTGCCGTTGGTGAGCAGGAAGTCCTTCGCGTTCTTGTCGGCGGCGTTGAGCTGCTCCTGGGTCACCGGCGGGACATTGGCGTTGCCGAGGACCGACTGCTTCTCCTGCTTGACTTCCTGTGCGATGGCGGCGCCGGACAACAGGCCAACGCCGACAGCTGCGGCAAATGCCGCAAGCCCTTTCACATGCATGATTTCCCCCGTTATTTCTTGGTTGGAATATTAGGGACGGTGTTCGCTACTTCGCCTCCGAGGCCTGGTCGCCATAGCGAGCGCACATCGTTGCGTGATCCGGTTGCGCTGCAATAGATAATCAAAAAGACAACGACAGGTATCGATGGATGGGTTCCATGTTAGCGCTGTCCTTCACAAAGACAATCGATGCGCTCAATGCGAAGCCGGCACAGCGTGCATTCGTGCGGGCGAAACGCGACGATGCCGGGCAAGCATCAACCCAAGCGATATCGGTCACTTGCAGTGCCTGCGCACGCATCGCCTGACGAATTCTCCTTCGCACGCGCAGCACGCAAAATGAGACTACGCGTCAAGCGACGGCATCGCGCGGGGAGCCGCGCCGGCTGAGGCCATTGCTCTGCGCCGGCGCGATCGCCTACTCCCAGGACCAGGCCGAGAAATCATTCTCGAACTGCGGGACTTCCTTCCACACGCCCTTCAGCTTCTTGCTGGCGATCGTGATGGAACAGGCCGCAGGTTTCACCATGTTCGCGAACCAATGCTAGCCCTTCACGCGGCTAGCGCCGGCCAGCGCCCCAGCAGATCGCTCGCCTGCTCAAAGAGCGCCACGACGCGCAACAGTTCCGCATCGGCCCGGAAGCGGCCGACCAGATGCAGGCCGATCGGCAAGCCATCGCGGCCGAAGCCTGCGGGGATGCTGACCGCGGGATGCCCGGTCATGTTGAACAGCATGGTCCAGGGAAACCAGTGCGGCCGCACGCTATCGAAGCTCTGGCCGTCGATCTCGATGGTGCCGAACAGATCCTGATCGATCGGCAGCGCCGTGCGCGTCAGGGTCGGCATCGCCAAGAGGTCGCCGCGCGCGAGCAATGACTGCACGCGGCGGAACAGCGCGGTGCGGTCGAACATCGCCTGCTGGTAGTCGACGCCGCTCACATCAGCGGCCAGCGCGAGCTGTTTCAGGAAGGTCGGACTGAGGTCGTCGAGATGATCGGCCGCAAGCTTGTCGAAACGGGTGCGCCAGACCGTGTGATTGATGGCGCGCCAGATCGGCTCGATGTCGAAACCATCGCCGGAGAACTCCTCGAGTTCGGCGCCTAAGCCGGCCAACCGGTCGAGGCTCGCCTTGAACGCAGCGGCGACATCAGCGGTCACCGGGCGGCCCGGCGGCGACAGGCAGAACAGCACCCGCCTGCCCCTGAGATCACCGCGCGGCGCGGCAAGGTCGAGATAATCGGGCACCGGAACGCCGATCGACCAGGGATCGGACGGATCCTCGCCGGCCATCGCCTGCATCATCAGCGCGGTGTCGGCGACGGTGCGCGTGGTCGGCGTGACATAGGTCTGGTTGCCGAAGGCGTCCTGCACCTGGCTGTGCGGAATCACGCCGTTGCTCTGCTTGATCCCGACCACGCCGTTGCAGGCCGCGGGAATCCGGGTCGAGCCGCCACCGTCGGTCGCAACCGCAAGCGGCGCGATGCCGCTCGCGACCGCGACCGCCGCGCCACCGCTGGAGCCGCCGCTGGAACGCCCGGCGCTCCACGCATTGCGGGTGCGGCCGAACAGCGGCGAGTCGGTCAGGCACTTGCTGCCGAACTCCGGTGTCGTCGTCTTGCCGAGCAATATTCCGCCCTGCGCGCGAAGCCGGGCGACCGCCACGGCATCGTGGTCGGGCACATTGTCCTTGTAAGGCACCGCGCCGAACGTCGTCCGCACGCCCTTGGTGCTGACGATGTCCTTCACGGTGAAGGGGATGCCATGCAGCAGGCCGAGCGGCTCGCCGGTCATGAGCTGGCGCTCCGCAACCTTCGCCTGCGCCATCGCCTCGTCGCCGCACAGCGTGATGAAGCAGTTCAATTCCGGCTGCAGCCGCTCGGCGCGGGCGAGCACCGCGGCCGTGATCTCGACGGGAGAGATGTCCTTGGCGGCGATGCGTGCGCGAAGGTCAATGGCTGACAGCAGGCACAGATCGTCGCTCATTCTGGCACGCGCTCGCATCGGTCTTCGATCACAAGCATCGTGCCGCGCCCCGTGCGGCAAGTCCATCACCTCAGGCGCATGGCTTACCAATAATCGGCGGGCAGCTCCCGGCTCCGCGGCGGATCGGCGCCGGCGCGGGTGCAGGTGAAGGCGGCGCATTTGCAGGCGAAGGCCAGCGCGCGCGTGAGCTCGGCGGCGGAGAGGTCGCGCAGCCGCTGCCGCGCGATCCGATCGAGCCGGTGCAACGCTGCGAGCAGCGCCGCCTGACAAGAGTCGCCGGCGCCGATCGTATCCACGACATTCACGACCGGCGCCTTGACCTCGATTGATCCGGCCTTTTGATGCCAGGCGGAGGCGCCGTCGTTGCCGCGCGTGATGACGACGAGCGACGCGCCGCCCGACAGCAGCGCCTCCGCCCGCGCGGCATACGCCTCATCGCCGAACAGATAGGCGAAGTCGACGTCGGACATCTTTACGATATCGGCCTTGCCGCAGAACGCCAGCATGCGGGTGCGATAGGCGTCCTTGTCCTTGACCAGGTTCGGCCGGCAATTTGGATCGAGCGAGATCGTCACGTTGGCCCTGATATCCTCGATGAAGGCAAGTGTTTCGGCCGCGCCCTTGTCATGAACCAGCGTGGTCGATCCGGTGTGCAGGCAGGTGATGCCATCAAGCGCGATCGCATCACGCCGATAGGTCCAGTTCCGCGCTGCGGTGTCGGCGTCATAGAAGGCGTATTGCGTCTCGGTGCCGGTGACGCGCGCAAAGGCCAGTGTGGCCTCATGATCGCTGCGGGTGGCGCGGCTGAGATCGACACCTGAAGCTGCGGCATGATCGGCGATCATCCGGCCGAACGTGTCGGTCGCGATGCCGCCGACAAACCCGGTGGGCACATCGAGCCGCGCGCTGCCGATCGCGATGTTGAGGCAGGAGCCGCCGACTGCCGGCGTCATGGCCTCGCGCCCATCCGCCGTCCGTGATGGCAGGAAATCGATCAGCGCATCTCCGCAACTCAGCAGCATGCAAACACCTTAACCCGGCGCCTCGCCGGGCGCGCGCTTCATCGCCTCGCGGCTGTCGCGATCGAGCGCCCGCAGCATCTTGTGCACGCCGCGCTTCCGGCGGTGGAAATCGGCAAGCTCGGGCCTGGTCGGCTCGCTCAACCGCCCGAGCGCCGACATGCCGGCCATTGCGGAGTTAATCGAATGATGCGCGCCGCTGGCGACCGCGCCCAGCATCGCAGCGCCGAGCAATACGGGTTCTTGCGTCTGCGGCAGCGCCACCGCATAGCCTGTCGTGTCGGCCATGATCTGGCGCACCAAGGGGCTGCGGCTGGCGCCGCCGCCGATCACGATGGTCTTGCCGCTGACGCCATGCGCCTGCAGGGTGTCGATGACATCGGCGAGGCCATAGGCGAGGCCGCACAGACCGGCAATGAACAGCCGCTCCAGCGCCGACACGTCGGTGTCGAGATCGAGCCCCGCGATCACCGCGCGCGAGCCTGGATCGGCATAGGGCGAACGGTTGCCGAGAAACTCCGGCAGGACGTGAACGTTGCGCGCGAGCAGCGCGGCCGCACCGGCATTGCCGCTGCGCGCCAGGATGCGCTTCTCGAGATATTCGATCACGTCGACGCCGTCGTTCTTCGCAGCAAGCAAAACTTCGGCATGCGCCGGGTGCGATTTGAGCAGATGATCGATCGCGGCGCCCGCTGCCGATTGACCGCCCTCGTTGAGCCAGAAGCCCGGCACCATGCCTTCGAAATACGGGCCCCAGACGCCGGGCACGAAACAGGGATCGACCGTCGTCGCCATGATGCACGCCGACGTTCCCATGATGTAGGCGAGCCGCTGGCAGACATCGACCTCGGCGCCGGAGCCATCGCGCCCGCCGATCGCGCCGACGCCGCCGGCATGGGCATCGATCAAGGAGGCGCCGACGGCGGTTCCCGGTAGCAAACCCAGATCGCGCGCGGCATCCACCGACAGCCCGCGGCCGAGCGGCGAGCCGGGCGGCACGATCTCGGTGCCGATGCGCCCAAAGCGATCGGCGGCGAGCGCCTCCAGCCCGACGCGCTTGAGGAAGGATTCACTCCAGCCGCCTTCGCCGGCGACATAAGTCCATTTGCAGGTGACGGTGCAGGTCGAGCGCGCCAGCGATCCGGAGGCGCGGAACGAGAGGTAGTCGGCGAGATCGAAGAAGTGCCCGGCGGCTTCGAAGGTCGCGGGCAGATGCCGCTTCAGCCAGAGGATCTTCGGGATCTCCATCTCCGGCGAGATGGCGCCGCCGACATAACGCAGCACGCGGTCGCCGGTCGCGTTGACGAATTCGGTTTCGTCCATCGCGCGGTGATCCATCCAGACCACGACGTTGCGCGCGGGATCGCCGGACGGGCTGACGGTGAGCGGCCGCCCTGCCCGGTCGAGCACGACCAGCGAGCAGGTCGCGTCAAAGCCGATGCCCTTGACCTGCTCGGCGGCAACCGCCGCCTCCCGCATCGCGTTGCGCGCGGAGGCGACGCAGGCCGCCCAGATGTCGTCAGACGATTGCTCGACGATGTCACCGGGTTCATGCCAGACCCGGATCGGATGCCGGGCCGAGCCCAGCAGCTTCCCGGCTTCGTCGAACACACCCGCGCGGGCGCTGGTGCTCCCGACGTCCACCCCGATATAGGCTTGCCGCATTTTCGCTCCGTCAGAACGCGACGCCGTTGCTTGGAACGTTATCGCGCTCGCACTTCTTGTATCAGCATCGTCCGGAAAACCGGTCCCCACGTTGCGCTAACGCGGCCGTTCCGGTCCGGATCATGCTTCGACGCGAGCCTACCAGCAAGTGTAACCGCCATCGACCAGAACGATGCTTCCGGTCATCAGGCTCGCCGCCTCGGAGGCAAGGAACAAGACCACGGAAGCGATCTCGTCGACCTGCCCCATCCGCGCCATCGGGGTTCCACCGATCCAGGCGTCATACATTTTGGGGCTGTTCTTCACGAAGGCGTTCAGCGGCGTCTCGATATAGGTCGGCGCCACCGCGTTGACGCGGACCCCGCGCGCGCCCCATTCGGCCGCGAGCGATTTGGTCAGATGATGCACCGCGGCCTTGGAGGCATTGTAGAAGCATTGTTCCTGCGGCTTGTTGACGATGAAGCCGGACATCGAGCCGACATTGACGATGGTTCCGGATTTGGCCTTCAGCATGTGATTGCCGAAGGCGCGGCAGCACCAGAAGGTGCCGTTCAGGTTGACGTCGATGACGTTGAGCCAGTGCTCGTCGGTCACGGTCTCGGCCGGCGTCTCGCTGCGGGCAATGCCGGCATTGTTGACGAGGATGTCGACCTTGCCGTACTTGCGCACCAGTTCGTCGGCGACCGCCGAGACGCGGCCGGAATCCGTCACGTCCATCAGCGCGATATCGGCGTCGAAGCCCTTGGCCTTCAGCGTGGCCTGCGCGTCATTGGCGACCTTGGCGTCGCGATCGCCGATGATGACCTTGGCGCCGGCTTCCGCCAGCGCTTCGGCGCAGGCGAGCCCGATGCCCTGACCGGCGCCGGTGATGATGGCGGTCTTGCCGCCGAGCTTGAATTTCTCGAGATACATTTTCTTCTTCCTTTGCCTAGAGCCCGCGTTTCGCGGGCGTGCCGCCCCGGCCAGAGCGAGATCGACGGCGGAGACCCTCCACGCTCTACGCGTGGATCGATTTGCCGCTGTCGTCGAAACGATGGATGCGCGCCGGATCCGGGATCAGCGACACCTTGTCGCCGGGATGCAGGTCGAGCTCGCCGATGTAGCGCGCGGTCAGCATTCCCTGCGGCCCGGCATCGACATAGAGGAAGGTGTCGCTGCCGAGATGCTCGGCGACCGAGACCGTGCCGTGCCAGCCGCCCTGCCCGTCGCGCTCGACCTTCAGATGCTCCGGCCGCACGCCGATGGTGGTGGCGCCCTGTTGCTTGGCGAGCTCGCCGGTGACGAAATTCATCTTCGGCGAGCCGATGAAACCGGCGACGAACAGGTTTGCCGGCTTCTCGTAGAGTTCGAGCGGCGAACCATATTGCTCGATCTTGCCGCCGTTCAGCACCACGATCTTGTCGGCCATGGTCATGGCCTCGACCTGGTCGTGGGTGACGTAGATCGCCGTGGTGCCGAGCTGTTTCTGCAGGCGTGTCACCTCCAGCCGCATCTGAACGCGCAGCGCGGCATCGAGGTTCGACAGCGGCTCGTCGAACAGGAACGCCTTCGGCTCGCGCACGATGGCGCGCCCAATCGCGACGCGCTGGCGCTGGCCGCCGGAGAGCTCGCGCGGCTTGCGGTCGAGATAGGGGGTCAGGTTGAGCGTCGCAGCCGCGGCCTCGACCTTGCGGTTGATCTCGTCCTTGGCGATGCCGGCCATCTTCAGGCCGAACGCGATGTTGCCGCGCACGCTCATATGCGGATAGAGCGCGTAGGACTGGAACACCATCGACAGGCCGCGCTTGGCCGGCGGCACGTCGACCACGTTGCGCCCGTCGATCAGGATGGCACCGCCGGTGACATCCTCGAGCCCCGCGATCAGCCGCAGCAGCGTGGTCTTGCCGCAGCCGGACGGACCGACGAACACCACGAAGGAGCCGTCGGCGATGTCGAGGTCGGCGCCCTTGATGATGTGGACCGGCCCGAACGATTTTTGCACACCCTGCAGCGTAATCTGACCCATGGAAAAGCCTTTCTGCTACTTGACCGCGCCGAAGGTCAGGCCGCGGACGAGCTGCCGCTGACTGAACCAGCCGAGCACGAGAATGGGCGCGATCGCGAGCGTCGACGCCGCCGACAATTTGGCCCAGAACAACCCTTCCGGGCTGGAATAGGATGCGATGAACACGGTGAGCGGCGCGGCCTCGAGCGTCGACAGATTGAGGGTCCAGAACGCCTCGTTCCACGCCAGGATCAGGTTGAGCAGCAGGGTCGAGGCGAGCCCCGGCACCGCCATCGGCGTCAGCACGTAGATCAGCTCGCGCCCGATCGTGGCGCCGTCCATTCGTGCCGCCTCTAAGATGTCCTTCGGGATCTCCTTGAAATAGGTGAACAGCATCCAGATCACGATCGGCAGATTGCCGAGGCACAGGATGAAGATCAGGCCACTTCTGGTATCGAGCAGGCCGACCGTCCGGAAGATCAGGTAGATCGGCACCAGCACGCCGACGGGCGGCATCATCTTGGTGGAGAGCATCCAGAGCAGCACGTCCTTGGTGCGCTTGGTCGGCGAGAAGGCCATCGACCACGCCGCGGGAATCGCAATCAGCATCGCGATCAAGGTCGAGCCACCGGCGATGATGATCGAGTTGAGCGCATGGTGGAAATAATCGCTGCGCTCCTGCACCGTGACGTAGTTCTCCGTGGTCCAGTGGAAGAACAGGAACGACGGCGGGATCGCGAAGGCTTCAAGCTCGGTCTTGAAGCTCGCCAGCACCATCCAGAGGATCGGGAAGAAGATCAGGAATCCGACCAGCCAGGCGGCTGCCGTCGAGATCACCTTGCGCCGTGTCGTGACCATCCGCGCCATGACGTTACGCCTCCAGATTCCGGCCGACGATACGAACGAGGAAGAACGCGACGATGTTCGCCAGCACCACCGCGACCAGGCCGCCCGCCGAGGCGCTGCCGACGTCGTACTGGATCAGCGCCTGCGAATAGATCAGGAAGGCGATGTTGGTGGTCTGTAGGCCGGGCCCGCCGCCTGTGGTGACGAAGATCTCGGCAAACACCGTGAGCAGGAAGATGGTCTCGATCAGGATCACCACCGTAATCGGGCGCGCTAAGTGCGGCAGCGTGATGTAGATGAAGGTCGAGATCGCGCTCGCGCCGTCCATCTCGGCCGCCTCCTTCTGCTCCTCGTCGAGCGATTGCAGCGCGGTCAAGAGGATCAGGGTCGCGAACGGCAGCCACTGCCAGGAAATGATCAGGATCACCGCGAACAGCGGCGCATCGTTGAACCAGTCGATCGCCGGCAGCCCGAACAGATGCGCGATCCAGGCGAACAGGCCCGACACCGGATGCATCAACAGGTTCTTCCAGACCAACGCGCTCACTGTCGGCATCACGAAGAACGGCGCGATCACCATCAGGCGGACGATCGAGAGCCCGACCACCTGCTGGTCGAGCAATAACGCCAGCGGCACGCCGAGGATAATCGTGATCGCGAGCACCGAGCCGACCAGCACCAGCGTGTTCTGCAACGAGGCGAGGAAGGCCGGATCGGTCAGGAAGTAGCGGAAGTTTTCCAGCCCGACAAAGGACTCGGAGCCGGGATCCAGCAGATTGTAGTGCAGGGTCGCGAAGTAGAGCGTGAGCGCCAACGGCACGATCATCCAGATGAACAGCAGCGCCACCGCGGGCGTGAGCAGCGTGCGTGCGAGCAGTTGGGTCTGCTGGGTCGCCATCCCCGCCTCCTTCTTCAAGGAAAGGAGCGACCATCCCGCTGCGGGACAGGATGGTCGCGAGTGATCCAGCTCGGGAGGTCTAAGCTGGTCGGCGGCCAGGGCGTTTGACACGCCCTGGCGATCGGAACGCGTGGATTATTTAATGTAGCCCGCGCGCTTCATCTCGCGCTCGGTCGCGGACTGCGCGGCGCTGAGCGCAGCATCGACCGTGGTCGAGCCGGACAACGCGGCCGAGAACTGCTGGCCCACCTGGGTGCCGATGCCCTGGAACTCAGGGATCGCCGCATACTGCACGCCGACGTAAGGCACCGGCTTCACGGTCGGGTGGCTCGGATCAGCCGCATCGATTGAGGCCAAGGTCATCTTGGCGAACGGCGCCGCCTTCAGATACTCGGGATTCTGGTACAGCGAGGCCCGTGTTCCCGGAGGCACGTTGGACCAGCCTTCCTTCGACGCGACGAGCTTGGAATAATCCTTGCTGGTCGCCCAGGCGATGAACTTCTCGGCCGCATCGACCTTCTTCGAGCCGGCGGGGATCGCCAGGCTCCACGCCCACAGCCAGTTGGCGTTCTTGCCGAGGCCGGTATTCGGCGCCAGCGCGAAGCCGACCTTGCCGGCGACCGTGGACTGCGCCGGGTTGGTCACGAACGACGCCGCCACCGTGGCGTCGATCCACATCGCGCATTTGCCGGCGTTGAACAAAGCGAGATTCTCGTTGAAGCCGTTGGAGCTGGCGCCGGGAGGACCGGCCTGCTTCATCAGGTCGACATAGGTCGTGAGCGTCTTCTTCCATTCCGGCGAGTTGAACTGCGGCTCCCACTTCTCGTCGAACCAGCGCGCGCCGAAGGAATTGGCCATCGCGGTCAGGAACGCCATGTTCTCGCCCCAGCCGGCCTTGCCGCGCAGGCAGATGCCGTAGACGCCGGCTGATTTGTCGGTCAGCTTCTTCGCCGCATCGACCACGAAATCCCAGGTCGGGCTGTCCGGCATCTTCAGGCCGGCCTTGTCGAACAGGTCGGTGCGGTACATCACCATCGAGCTCTCGCCGTAGAACGGTGCGGCGTAGAGCTTGCCGTCGACCGAGACCGCATCCTTGATCTTCGGCAGCAGGTCATTGACGTCGTAATCGGCGCCGAGCTTGTCGAGCGGCACCAGCCAGCTCTTCTTGGCCCAGATCGGCACCTCATAGGTGCCGATGGTGAGCACGTCGAACTGGCCGCCCTTGGTGGCGATGTCGGTGGTGACGCGCTGGCGCAGCACGTTTTCCTCGAGCGTCACCCATTTGACTGATATGTCGGGATTCTTCGCGGTGAATTCGCTGGTGAGCCCCTGCATGCGGATCATGTCGCCGTTGTTGACGGTCGCCACCGTCAGCGTGGTCTGGGCGATCGAGGGGGCAGAGATCAAAAGAGCAGCCGCGCCCGCAACGGCGCAAAGGACGTTTTTCAAGGTGACCTCCCTTATGTCACGTTGAGCATATGCCCACGTGTTGAGCGTATGTTCAACCTGTCGCCAAATTTTGTCAAGCGCGCGGGTGGCGTCGCAGTGCGCGATTGCGGGTTCCACCGCACGTTGGAAGGGAGGTTTTGCGGAAGCATGGGGAGCGCTGAGCAGCTTACGAGCTGGCCTCGATCGCGACCGCAGCGGGACTGCGCTCCCTCGCCCCCGTTCTTACGGGGAGAGGGTTGGGGTGAGGGGCCCTCTCCGCGCATACGGAAGCAGAGGAATGCGTGGAGACTCCCCCTCACCCGGAATGCATCTGGCGATGCATTCCGACCTCTCCCCGCAGGCGGGGCGAGGTGAAGTGCAGCGCGCTGATCCTAACTATCCAGCACCGCGCGCGCGGTCGCCTCATCGGTGATCAGGCCATTGATCACCCGGCCCGCCAGCGCGGCCTTGATCGACGGCACCTTGGCGACGCCGACGGCGGCCGCGATCGTGGTCGAGACCGCGGGGATCTGCGGCGGGATGCTGGTCAAACGTTTGTTGGTGCCGCCCTTGATCAGGCGGCCCTTGGCGTCATAGGCCCAGCCGGTCACCTCGCCGACCGCGCCGAGCCGCATCATCTCCAGCAGCTCCTCGCGGGTGACGAAGCCGTCGACATGAACCTGGGCCTTCTGGTCCATCTGGCCGATGCCGATCAGCCGCAGATCGGCCTTGGCGGCGACCGCCCTCACCCGCGCGATCGGGTCGATGCGCACCATGCGGTTGCGCTCGTCCTCGCTCGACATCAAAAACGGCAGCGGCATCGGGTAGTGCCGCGCGCCGGTGCGGTCGGCGAGCCGGCCCACCGTGTCGTAGAAGCTCGCCGAGCCGTCGGCGGAGATATTGCCGACCAGCGAAACGATCTGGTGATCGGGCCGTTCGATCGGCGAGACCCGCTCGACCGCAGCGCGCACCGCGCGGCCGGTGCCGAGCGCCACGATGACCGGCGTCTCCGAGCGCAGCGTCGTCTCCAGCAGATTGGCGCTGCGCTCGGCAATCCCTGCATTCGATAGCGGCGCCGCCGGATCTGTCGGCACCACGTCGCAATGCACCAGATCGAACCGCGCCTTCAGCCGCGAGGCCAGCTCCATGCAGGCCGCAATCGGGTGCTCGAGCCGGAACGTGATCAGCCGCTCGGCCAGGCACAGCGACACCAGGCGCTGCGCCGAGGCGCGCGACACTTGCAGCATTTTCGCAATCTCATCCTGGGTGTGGCCTGCGATGAAATACAGCCAGCCGGCGCGCGCCGCATCGTCGAGGCGGGACTTTTCATTGTCGGGCGCAGCCATCGTCCTGTGTCAGCCTTCGTTCCAGAAATCATTCATCGCGGCGAAGATTCGATCCGCCCCCGCCTGCCGCAGCAGAGCACTGCCGTCCGCCAGCCGATAGTGGGTGCCGCCGATGAATCCCCATACTTTCATGTCCGCGGCCTTCGCTGCCATCACCCCGCTGACGCTGTCCTCGATCACAAGCGTGCGGCCCGGCTCGGCTCCCATCGCACCTGCCGCATACAAGAACAGATCCGGCGCCGGCTTGCCGTGTTTGACCATCTGCGAGGTGTAGAGACGTGGCCCGAAGCTCGACGCAAGACCGGTCAGCTCCAGCGAAAACTTCACCCGCTCGAGGTCGCTCGACGAGGCGACGCAATACGGCAGATGCAACTCCCCAAGCACCGCCGCGATGCCGGCAATCGGTTTGAGTTGAGACCGGAATGTCTCGCGGACCTGCACCGCCAGTTCCGGCAGGAACGTCTTGGGCAGCGGCTTGCCAACGCCCTGGCAATAGTCCAGCAGGGCCGTGGCGCTGCGCCCGAGGAAGAGCTCGAGCGCCCGCTCGGTGCTCATCTCGATGCCGATCTGAACCATCGCGTCGGCGAGGCAGCGGCAGCTCAATTCCTCGCTGTCGACGAGCACGCCGTCGCAGTCGAAGATGACCAGATCGGTCTCGGGAAGCCGCGGATCCATCCCGGCATGAGATCATATGCTCACGTTATGAGCAATAGATCACAGTTTCGCGCGGAATGCCGCGCCTCAAATGGTCGCGGTGCACCGCCGGGAATGCTGTGCGACAAGGCGAAATGCCGCATGACACACCTCTGATCGCGACCGTTGTCGCGGGCCTCGGCCTCGCCTTCGTCTTCGGAACCATCGCCCAGCGCTTTCGGGTTCCGCCACTGGTCGGTTATCTGCTCGCGGGCGTCGCCGTGGGTCCGTTCACGCCCGGCTTCGTCGCCGATCAGGCACTGGCGACCGAGCTCGCCGAGCTCGGTATCATCCTCCTGATGTTCGGCGTCGGCCTGCATTTCTCGCTGAACGATCTGCTGTCGGTGCGCGCGATCGCAGTGCCCGGCGCGGTCGCGCAAATCGCGGTCGCGACACTGATGGGTCTCGCCCTCGCATTGCTGATGGGCTGGACCGTCGGCGCCGGTCTGGTGTTCGGGCTTGCATTGTCCGTCGCAAGTACCGTCGTCTTGTTGCGCGCGCTGCAGGAGCGGCGACTGATGGACACCGAGCGCGGCAAGATCGCGGTCGGCTGGCTGATCGTCGAGGACCTCGCCATGGTGCTGGCGCTGGTGCTGTTCCCGGCGGTGGCGAGCTTCCAGGGCGGCAACGGCGCAACGCTCGTCTCCGATCCGCTCGCCGCCCGCTTCGGCCTCGGGTTGACCGGCGTGCTGGTGCTGACGCTGATCAAGATCGCCGTGTTCATCGCGCTGATGCTGGTGGTCGGACGCCGGCTGATCCCATGGGTGCTGCACTACATCGCGCACACCGGCTCGCGCGAGCTGTTCCGGCTGACCGTGCTTGCGATCGCGCTCTGCATCGCCTTCGGCGCGACCAAGCTGTTCGGGGTTTCGCTCGCGCTCGGCGCCTTCTTCGCCGGGATGATGCTGCGGGAATCGCCGCTGAGCCAGCGCGCCGCGCAGGAGACGCTGCCGTTGCGCGACGCCTTCGCGGTGCTGTTCTTCGTCTCCGTCGGCATGCTGTTCGATCCGCTCAGCGTGGTGCGCGAGCCCTGGCCGTTCGCAGCAACCCTGTTCGTCATCGTGGTCGGCAAGTCGCTCGCCGCGCTCTTGATCGTCGTGCTGTTCAGGCATCCAATGGCGACCGCGCTGATGATCTCGGCGAGCCTCGCCCAGATCGGCGAATTCTCCTTCATCCTCGCCGAGCTCGGCGTAGCCCTCAACCTGCTTCCGAAGGCCGGTCGCGACCTGATCCTGGCCGGCGCGATCTTCTCGATCATGCTCAACCCGCTGGTGTTCGCGGTGGTCGACTGGCTGACGGCGCGGCTCGACAAGCCGCAGGCCGCCTCGCCGACCGCCGCGACATCAGAGCCGATCCCGGTCACGGACTTGCAGGATCACACCATCCTGGTCGGCTACGGCCGGGTCGGCAGCATCGTCGGCGACGCCCTGCATCAGCGCAACGCGCCGTTCCTTGCGGTCGAGGCGTCCGACGACATGGTCGCCAGGCTCAAGCAGCGCGGCATCGAGGCCCTGATGGGCAATGCCGCGCGCGCCAGCGTGCTGCGCGCGACCAATCCGTCGGGCGCGCGATCGCTGGTCATCGCCATTCCGGAAGCGTTCGAGGCCGGACAGATCGTCGAGCAGGCCCGCGCCGCGAATGCCGACATCCAGATCATTGCGCGCGCGCATTCCGATGCCGAGGTCGATCACCTGAAGGGGCTCGGGGCCGACATCGTGATCATGGGCGAGCGCGAGATCGCTCGCGGCATGATCGAGGAGCTCGACCGGCGACACGCAGCTGTGGCCACGCAACATCCGCCCGCCGCCAGGGAAGATTCCGCAGCCTGAGGTGACGGCGCGCACCGGCCAGGTGCGGTGATGCCCGCGCCTTGCGATCACGCGATAGAGGGAGACAGGATATGGCGTTCAAGAGCCCGCACGTTTCGCTGGTGTCGTTCTTGATCGAGATCGGCGCCGAGGCCACGACCAATGTGATGCAGATCGAGACCGATTTGCATCTGAACACGCGTCATCCGAGCTACGACGCTGCCGCAATCGAGCGGCTGGTGCGCGATGCGCAGACCTATCTCGCCGGCAATGCCGACCAGATCACGCAAATCCGGCTGGTCTCCACCCGCAGCGGCCAGACCTGAGCAAATCAGCCGCCGAGGAATGCGGGCGCCAGATCTTCCTGCACGATGATGTTGGCGGCTTCCGTCGTCAGCTCGCTGCCGACCAGATCGAGATTCTTCGCGGCCTCGAATAGCATCGAGCGGACGTCATCCGGCGTCAGCACGCCCTTGGCAATCAGCTTGCGCACCAGCGCCTGCAGGATGAGAACGTCGATCTCGCCATGGGCCAGCGGCGTCGGCTTGTCCGTCATGATCGTCTCCGAGGGCTGAAGTTCGACTCAGGCGAGCTTGCTGTTTGAGCATGCTCTTTTCGGAAAACCGCTTCGCACTTTTCCGGATCATGTTCTAGCGCTGCGGTGACGCGATATCCTTGTGCAATTCTTCGAACGCGCGGCGCAAGCCATGCAGTTGGTCGACCAGATGGAGGATGACGTCGATCCCCTCGTCGTTGACGCCGAAGTCGCCCTTCAGATCCTGGATCAGATGCGCGCGCGCCAGGTCGGTGTCGGAGAAACTGACTTCGTGAGCGGTCTCGTCCGGAACCAGCCATTGCTGCTCGATCCAGAACTCCAGGGTCTGCACCTCCAGACCCGCATCGATGAGGAATTGCTGCTTGTTCATGACGCACCATCCTCGCGCGGATTGAATGCCTTGCGATCCCAGTTCGACACAAACGCCTCGAGCGCGGGATCGGGTCCCTTGGGCAGGACCACCTTGAGCTTGACGAATTCATCGCCATGGCCGCCGCCGACCTTGGGCGCGCCCTTGCCGCGCAACCGCATCGTCGTGCCGGTGTTCGAGCCCTTCGGAACTGTCATGGTGACGGCGCCGGTCGGGGTGGGAACGTTGACCTTGCCGCCGAGCACGGCCTCCGACAGCGAGATCGGCAATTCCAGCGAGATATCGTCGCCATCACGGGTGAAGCGCGGGTCGGGTCGAACCTCGACCTCGATCAGCGCGTCGCCCGGACCGCCCTTGCCACTGCCCGGCATGCCCTTGCCGCGCAGACGGATGATTTGTCCGTCGACGAGTCCCGGCGGGATCGTCACGTCGAGCGTGCCGCCATCAGGAAGCGTCAGCCGCTTGCTCGCACCGGTGATCGATTCCGCGAAATCGATCGGAAGGCTGTAATGCAGGTCGCGGCCGCGTCGGTTGGCGCGCGCCTGCTCGCTGCGCCGAAGCAGCTCGGCAAACGCGTCGTCCTGATACATGTAGTCGGCATAGCCGGAGCTGTCGGCATAGGAATGCCCCGCATCCGCGGTGGCGAAATCCCGGTAGTAGCGATGCTGCGGACGCTCGGCGCCGCTGGCGTCGATCTCGCCGGCGTCGAAGCGCTTGCGCTTGTCGGCATCGCTGAGCAGATCGTTCGCAGCAGCGACTTCCTTGAACTTGTCCTCGGCCGCCTTGTCACCCGGATTGAGATCCGGATGCAGCTTCTTTGCCAGCTTGCGATAGGCCTTCTGGATCTCGGCCGCGGACGCCGTCGGGGCAACGCCAAGGACCTCGTACGGATTTCCCACAATCTGCTCCGCAACACCGTGAGTGCACCTGCAATCATGAGGGCGCAAAAGCCGGCGATTTGCAAGTGCGCAGGCGCGCTGCCCGCGAACAGGCAACGCAGCATGCGCTCAGATCACGGGCGCTACGAGGTATGTCCGGGATCCAGATATTTCGGCATGTTCTTTTCCTGCTGCGGCGTCATCTTGGCGGTGTCCGGCTTGCCGGGCACGCCCCTCGGCCCGAGCAGGGCCCGCTGTATATCGTCCTCGCTCAAGCGAGGCTTGCCGTCGTCAAGCTGTCCGTCGCCACCGTGACCCTGTGCCATGACCGACCTCCAGTGATGATCGCGCGCGCGGGCAAAGCAGAGTGCGCGCTCCGCCGGAACGAGCCGGCGGAGCGCGATCTTACCTCAGTGTTGCTCCTGCCGCTTCTCCTCCGCAGGATGACCTGCGGGCGCGCCGTGGGGAGGCGCCTGAACATGCGGCGCGGCCGGATGTGGCGCCGGCGCCTGAACGTGCGACTCCGGCCGGGCCGCCGGCTGCGGATGCACCTCGGCTGGCTGCGGATGCGCGGCCGGCGGCTGCGGAGCATGCGCCTCGGGGTGCGGCAACGCCTCAGGCCTTGCTGCCTGCTCGGGCCGCGCGGCCGGCTTCGCGGCTGGCTCGGGCCGCGGCTCCTCCTTGCGCACTTCCGGTGCGGCAGGCCGCGCTGCTTCCGTTGCAGGCCGCGGTTCGACCTTGGGCGCGGCGGCAGGTGCCGCGCGCTTCTCTTCGACCGCGGGCTTGTTCACCTCGGCGGGTGGATGCGCAGCAACGCCCTTCTCGGGGACCGGAAGCGCGTGAGATCCGGCAGGCGCTGGAGCGGCAGGATGCGGCTCGACCTTCGTCTCGGGCGTGGGAGCTGCGTGCTTCTCCTCGACCGCAGGCTTGTTCTCCTGAGCGGTCGGATGCGCCGCGGGAACTTCCTTCCCCGGGACCGGGAGCGCGTGAGAGGCAGGCGGTGCATTCGCAGTCGCAGGCGCAGGTGCAGCTGGGGCCCCTGGCCGCGCCGGCTCCCCGGCCGCCGGCTTTGCGGCGGTGGCAGGCACGGCCTCACCGGCCGGACGTGCGCGGACCACGCCCGGTCCCTTCAACTCGCCGGGACGCGCGGTGGCGCCGACGGCGGGCACACCATTATTGGCGCGCTTGAACAGGCTCGGATCCTGGCTCGCGGTCTCGACCTGCTTGCGTTGCAACGGCGTCGCCGCAAAATGCTGCTCCTTGGCGACCGCGCGATCGGCAGCAGTCGGCCGCGCTTCGATGCCGCCGGTGCCGCCATTGTAACTGACGTTGTTGACGGTGGTCTGGTTGATCGTGACGTTCTTCTCGTAGACGTTGTTGATCTGCGCGCCTTGCAGATTGTTCACGGTGCGATTGTAGAAGAAGTTGCCGTGATCCCAGCGGCCGCCTTCATAGCCCGAACCGCCGTAGCCGAAGCCGTAATTGATGCCGCCGTAGAAGCCGACGCGATCACCCCAATAGCCCTGATGGAAAATGAAGCCGCCGCCGAACGCGCCCCAGTAGCCGGGAGTCCACAGCAGCCCAACGCGTGGCGGCTGCACCCAGGTGCCCGGCACCCAGTAGTAATCGCCGCGATCATCGTCCCACGACCAATTGCCCGGCGACCACATGTAACCGGGCCCAGGCACCGGCGGCTGATCGTACGTCGGCAACGGCGGCGGCGGAGAGTCGACAGCAGAGACCGGCGCGCATGCCGCATCCTGTGCGATTGCTGGCACGGCGGAGACATAGAACAGCGCCGTGGCAATCGCTGCACACGACACGGTCGATAGAAGACGAGTGGTCATTGGGAGCCTCTTCGATGAGCACGAGCCCGTTAACGTGAGAGCCGGAACAAAAGTTCCGTGCATCGGCAACGCACCGACACACTTCATCGCTAGCGCCTTGACCTTACACCAGCCTGAAACAGCTCGAAACACAGCACGCAACCATTCATCGCGGGTTCAGAGTGTGCAGTGACTCATCGTTGCACGATTCAATGGAACATCGCGACGACGGCCGGCATCATCGCGTGCGCTCCACCGTGCGCGAGATCATCGCTTTTCCGAAACGTGTCACGAATACGATTTTGGCGTTCGCACGATTGCAATGATTCGAGACTCGTCGCGCTGCTGAGGTTGCCGAGACGGTCGGCCAGCCACCATCGGCGCGATGCGCGCTGGCACATCCCGTAGCAGTACCTCCGGGTGAGTGCCAACGGCCGCGCTCCGTGATTGACACACCCCTGAAACGACCACACGATGCGAGCCGCGGCAGCTTCAGGTCCGCGGTTTTCCGCCGGCGCAAATGCATGGGCTGCCGCATGATGGATGTCATCGTTCCGCCATCTGTCGCGGCCGGCAACGCATGGCATACCTGATCTCGACGAGCCTGTGCCGCCTTGAGGTGCCACGATGAATATTGAAAAATATACCGATCGCGTCCGCGGCTTCATTCAGTCGGCACAATCGCTCGCGATGCGCGAGGGACACCAGCAGTTCTCTACGCTCCACATCCTCAAGGTGCTGCTCGACGACCCCGAAGGCCTCGCGGCCGGCTTGATCGACCGGGCCGGCGGCAACTCGCGCGCGATCCTCAAGGCCACCGAAGAGGCATTGGCGAAGGTGCCGAAGGTCAGCGGCGCCGGCTCCGGACAAATCTATCTGGCGCCGGAGACCGCGCGCGCCTTCGCCGCGGCGGAACAGGCCGCCGACAAGGCCGGCGACAGTTTTGTTTCGGTCGAACGCCTGCTGCAGGCCCTCGCCGCCGACAAGGACAGCGACGCCGGCAAGCTTCTCGCCAAGGGCGGCGTCAATCCGCAGAACCTGAATGCGGCGATCAACGCGCTGCGCAAGGGCCGCACCGCCGACAGCGCATCGGCCGAGAACGCCTATGATGCGCTGAAGAAATACGCCCGCGACCTCACCCAGGCCGCGCGCGACGGCAAGCTCGATCCGGTGATCGGCCGCGACGAGGAAATTCGCCGTACCATCCAGGTGCTGTCACGCCGCACCAAGAACAATCCCGTTCTGATCGGCGAGCCCGGCGTCGGCAAGACCGCGATCGTCGAAGGCCTGGCGCTGCGCATCGTCAATGGCGACGTGCCGGAAAGCCTGCAGGACAAGGCGCTGCTCGCGCTCGACCTCGGTGCGCTGATCGCCGGCGCAAAATATCGCGGCGAGTTCGAGGAACGGCTCAAGGCCGTGCTGCAGGAGGTGACATCAGCCGAGGGCGGCATCATCCTGTTCATCGACGAGATGCACACGCTGATCGGCGCCGGCAAGGGCGACGGCGCGATGGATGCGTCGAACCTGCTGAAACCCGCGCTTGCCCGCGGTGAGCTGCATTGCATCGGCGCCACCACGCTCGACGAATATCGCAAGCATGTCGAGAAGGACCCGGCGCTGGCCCGGCGCTTCCAGCCGGTGTTCGTCTCGGAGCCGACGGTCGAGGACACCATCTCGATCCTGCGCGGCCTGAAGGACAAGTACGAGCAGCATCACGGCGTGCGGATCGCGGATTCGGCGCTGGTCGCCGCGGCCACGCTGTCCAACCGCTACATCACCGACCGCTTCCTGCCCGACAAGGCCATCGACCTGATGGACGAGGCCGCGGCGCGGCTGAAGATGCAGGTCGATTCCAAACCCGAAGAACTCGACTCGCTCGACCGCGAGATCATTCGCCTCAAGATTGAGCAGGAGGCGTTGAAGAAGGAGACCGATCTCGGCTCCAGGAGCCGGCTACAGACCCTTGAGAAGGATCTCGTCGATCTGGAGAAGAAGTCGGCGGACATGACGTCGCGATGGCGTTCGGAGAAAAGCAAGCTCTCCGACGCGCAGAAGATGAAGGGCGAGCTCGAGCAATTGCGCACCGAACTCGCCAATGCGCAGCGCAAGGGCGAATTCCAGAAGGCGGGCGAGCTGGCCTATGGCCGCATTCCCGAGCTCGAGAAGAAGCTCGCGGCGGTCGAGGCCAGCGAGACCTCGTCAGCGAGCGAGACCGTGACCGCCGACAATATCGCGGCTGTGGTGTCGCGCTGGACTGGCGTACCGGTCGACAAGATGCTGGAGGGCGAGAAGGACAAGCTGCTGCGCATGGAGGAGATGCTCGGCAAGCGCGTCGTCGGCCAGGCCGAGGCCGTGCGCGCGGTGTCGACCGCGGTGCGCCGCGCCCGCGCCGGCTTGCAGGACCCCAACCGGCCGATCGGCTCGTTCATGTTCTTAGGGCCAACCGGCGTCGGCAAGACCGAGCTCGCAAAGGCGCTCGCCGAATATCTGTTCGACGACGAGACCGCGATGATCCGCCTCGACATGTCCGAATACATGGAGAAGCACTCGGTCTCGCGGCTGATCGGCGCGCCGCCCGGCTATGTCGGCTATGACGAGGGCGGCGCCCTGACGGAAGCGGTGCGGCGACGACCTTATCAAGTCGTTCTGTTCGACGAGATCGAGAAGGCGCACCCCGATGTCTTCAACGTGCTGCTGCAGGTGCTCGACGACGGCCGCCTCACCGACGGTCAGGGCCGCACCGTCGATTTCCGCAACACGCTGATCATCATGACCTCGAACATCGGCGCCGAATACCTCGTCAACCAGCCCGAGGGCCAGAGCACGAGCGCGGTGCGCGAGCAGGTGATGAACATGGTGCGGGCGCACTTCCGTCCCGAATTCCTCAACCGCATCGACGAGATCATCCTGTTCCACCGGCTGCAGAAGAACGACATGGGCCGGATCGTCGAAATCCAGTTCGCGCGGCTGCGCAAGCTGCTCGAGGATCGCAAGATCGATCTCGAGCTCGACCCGAAGGCGCGCGACTGGCTGGCGGAGAAAGGCTGGGATCCGGCCTATGGCGCCCGCCCGCTGAAGCGGGTGATCCAGCGCAGCGTGCAGGATCCGCTCGCCGAGATGATCCTTTCCGGTGACGTGCGCGACGGCTCGCAGGTCAAGCTCTCCGCGACCAAGGCCGGCCTCACCTTCAACGGCAAGAAACCCGAGAACGCGGCGGCCGACGAATTCGAACCGGTGTGAGGTAAGCCCCGGACTGCCGACGACGCGCTGTCATCGCCGCGTCGTCTGGGCGCATCATATGCAAGCCGAATATGCAAGCTGACCTGCAACCAGGGAGAGCGCCATGACGCAGCAGAACATCAAGGACAATATGGAAGTCATCGGCGCCGACGGCGTGCATGTCGGCACCGTCGATCACGTCGAAGGCAACCGCATCAAGCTCAAGAAGAGCGAGAGCGACGGCTTCCATAAGGGCCACCACCATTATATCGAGCTCGGCTTCGTCGCCGGTGTCGAAGGCTCCAAGGTGCGGCTGTCCGCCAACGCCGCCATTGCGGTGACCCTCGAGGAGGAGAAGTCCGGAAAGCCCGTCGATTGAGGCAGGCGCCTCTGCAATAGAGTGGGCCATTCGAACCCTTGTAAAGGGTCCGATGGCATGCTCCTCTGCCCCTCCCTGGACGTCGATCCGGCGTCCAGTCCAAGCCTTTTGCCGTCGTCGAAGTGCCGCTTCAGTCAAGGAGACCTGCGTGCCATCAGCCGTTCCGCAACCGGTCGCTGCGAAGCTGACGCGCGCGGCAATCTTCCTTGCGGTCTCGATCAAGCCCGATCCGGAATACGATGCCGTGGTGCGGTCGCTCTGCGCCGATGTGGCCGCGCTGGTGCGCGCCGTAGGCTTCCGCGATCTCGAAGGCAGGCTGTCTTGCGTCATGGGCATCGGCTCCGATGCGTGGGACCGGCTGTTCGGCGCGCCCAAGCCGAAAGGCTTGCACCCGTTCCGCGAGATCAACGGCGTTCACCACGCGGTTGCGACACCGGGCGACCTCTTGTTTCACATCCGCGCCGTGCCGATGGACCTGTGCTTTGAGCTGGCGACGCAGATCGTGTCACGGCTCGGCGATGCCGTTGCCACTTCGGACGAGGTGCATGGCTTCAAATATTTCGACGAGCGCGACCTGCTCGGCTTTGTCGACGGCACGGAGAACCCGCAGGATCAGGCGGCG
Organism: Bradyrhizobium sp. INPA03-11B; assembly: GCF_040446015.1. Classification (NCBI taxonomy): domain Bacteria; kingdom Pseudomonadati; phylum Pseudomonadota; class Alphaproteobacteria; order Hyphomicrobiales; family Nitrobacteraceae; genus Bradyrhizobium; species Bradyrhizobium sp. INPA03-11B. The sequence goes on along the minus strand of NZ_JASGSR010000018.1, from coordinate 63,598 downwards.
CTGGAGGCCACCATCATCGGCGACGAGGACGCGGCGTTCGCCGGCGGCAGCTATGTGATCGTGCAAAAATACCTGCACGACCTGAAGAAGTGGAACGAACTGCCGGTCGAGATGCAGGAGAAGATCATCGGCCGGACCAAACTGTCCGACATCGAGCTCGACGATGCGGTGAAGCCGAGCTACGCGCACAACGCCCTGACGACGATCGTCGAGAACGGCGAGGAGCTCGATATCGTCCGCGACAACATGCCGTTCGGCAGCGTCAGCAAGGGCGAGTTCGGCACCTATTTCATCGGCTACGCCAAATCCCCGCGCCGGATCGAGCAGATGCTGGAGAATATGTTTGTCGGCAAGCCACCGGGCAATTACGACCGCCTGCTCGACTTCAGCCGCGCCGTGACCGGCACGCTGTACTTCGTCCCGTCGGCGACCTTCCTGGAGGACGTCACCAGCGAGGCGCCTGCAGCCGCGCCCGCTGAACCGTCACTGGATGATGCCGGGGCCGACGAGACATCCGCATCGGGAATACAGCCGTCCGACGGCTCACTCGGGATCGGCTCACTGAAAGGAGACGCTGGACATGAATAATCTTCATCGGGGACTCGCCCCCATCTCGGACGCGGCATGGGCCCAGATCGAAGAGGAAGCCTCGCGCACGTTGAAGCGCCATCTGGCGGCGCGCCGTGTCGTCGACGTCGACGGTCCGAAGGGAACGGATTTCTCCGCGGTCGGCACCGGTCATTTGAAAAAGATTGCGACTCCCGGCGACGGGGTCGAGGCGACGCAGCGCGAGGTTCGCGCGCTGGTCGAGCTGCGCGTGCCGTTCGAGTTGTCGCGCCAGGCGATCGACGATGTCGAGCGCGGCGCGAATGATTCCGACTGGGATCCGCTCAAGCAGGCGGCGCGAAAGATCGCCTTCGCCGAGGATCGCGCGGTGTTCGACGGCTACACCGCCGCCGGAATTCAGGGCATCCGTCAGGGCACCAGCAACCCGGTGCTGACGCTGCCGGCGAGCGTCAAGAATTACCCCACCGTGGTCGCGCAGGCGGTCAGCCAGTTGCGGCTCGCCGGCGTCAACGGCCCCTACACGCTGCTGCTCGGCACCGAGCCCTATACCGCGATCGGCGGCGCGACCGACGACGGCTATCCGGTGCTGCAGCACATCCAGCGCCTGATCGACGGCAAGATCATCTGGGCCCCCGCAATCGCGGGCGGCGTCCTGCTCACCACCCGCGGCGGCGATTTCCAGCTCTCGATCGGCCAGGACCTGTCGATCGGCTATCTCAGCCACTCGGCGACCTCGGTCCAGCTCTACTTCCAGGAGACCATCACGTTCCTGATGCTGACGAGCGAAGCGTCGGTGGTGCTGGCGCCGGAGGCGAAGAAACCGGCCTAGCCCTGTCGGCGTTCACTCTTCCAGGAAGCTTCGGCCGTTGCCGGAGCTTCCGTTGAACGTCAACGGAGAGGAGCCGCGCAATGGACTACGATCTCTACATCAACCCCAAGAAGGCATCGGTTGGCCTCTATGTCCGCAAGGGCGCCGGCCTTCCCGATCTCGCCGACGCCAAGGACTGGGTGTTCGACGGCACCTTCGGTCAAGCCAATCTGCCGGCGCAGTTCGTGAAGGAGATCGAGGCCAACGGCCACGCCTTCCGCGACATGGATTGAGCGCGGTTGGCCCGCGGTTATTTCTCGCCAACCTTAACCGGGGCGGTCTCGGGCATCAGGCTCATCGCCACGATGCCGACCGCGGCCGCGAGCAAGAGATACCAGGACGGCGCCAGCGGATCTCCGGTCACGTGCAGCAGCCACGTGACCACGAGTTGCGCGGTGCCGCCGAACGTTGCGATCGCGACCGCGTAGATGGTGGCGAACACACCACCGCGGATGGTCTGCGGCAGCGCTTCCGTGAAGGCGGCATAGAATGCCGTGAACGGCAGCGATCCGATGAACGACAGGATGCCGAAGCCGAACAGCAGCGACCACGCGCCCGGGTCCCGGACGATCCACAGGAAGGCCGGATAGGTCAGCACCAGCACGACGAGCTGCGGCCAGATCATGATCGGCTTGCGGCCAAGCCGGTCGGCGAGCCAGCCGCCCAGCACCGCGCCGATGATCTGAAGCCCGTTGCTCACCAGCGACACGGTGAACGCCAGCGACGGCGACACATGCAACGTGTTCTTGGCATAGGTCGTCATGTATTGCGTCACATAGGTCGAGATCGTCCCGCTGGCCAGGATCATCACCGCCAGCACGATCACGCGAAGGTGCCGGCGCGCCAGCGCGAGATGGCTCGAGCTTTCGACCTGCCCGGCAACGTGCTCGCCATGCGAGACCGTTTCCGGCAGCGTGCGGCGCATCCAGATGCCGAACGGCAGGCAGACCGCCCCGAGCAGGAACGCGACCCGCCATCCGTAAGCCTGCAGCATGTCGGGCGCCATCGTGCTGCTCAAGATGACACCGACGAGCGCGCCGACCGTCGCCGCGATCTCCTGGCTCGCAGGCTGCCATGCCACCACGAGGCCGCGATTCCTGGGCGCGGCGATCTCGATGAGATAGGCCGTGGTCGGTCCGACCTCGCCGCCGAGCGCAAAGCCCTGCACCATCCGCGCCAGGATCACGATGACAGGCGCCACGATGCCGATGGCGGCATAGGACGGCGTCAGCGCGATGGTCAGGATCGCACCACCCATCAGTGCGAAGCTCAGCAGCATCGCCGGCCGGCGGCCGACCCGGTCGGAGAAGATGCCGAGCACGATGCCGCCAATGGGGCGCGTCAGGAAACCGGCGCCGAAGGTCGCAAGCGACAGCATCAGGCTGCCATACTCACTTTGCGCGGGAAAGAACGTGTGCCCGATCTCGGTCGCAAAGAAGCTGTAGGTGATGAAGTCGTAGAACTCCAGCATGTTGCCGATGGTCGCGGCAAAGGCTGCGCGCTTGACATCGAATTCCCTGCTCGCAATGTCCGGCAACGCTGTCGGTTCCTTGTTTGCCTGTGCGGGGGCAGTATTATTCCTCCGATCATGTTAGGCAAGGCAAGGCCTCGGCAGAGCATGGCGCGCAACGCGGTCTGCATGCGGCGCAAGCAGCAAGGACCTAGCGGGCTGGAGGAATGATCGCGCGGAGGATATCCGTCTTCCAGCGTTGCCGGGCGCCGTCGAACGCCGCGAAATCGTGATCGAATTGCCAATAGGCCCACGCCCAGCCGTTCCGTTCCGCGCTCCTCGTCATGAACGACAGGTACCTCGCCCGGCTCTCCGCCGGCGCGCGCTCATAGACGCCGAACTCGCCGAGATAGATCGGGCGCTTCTCCTTCTCCGCCCAGCCGCGGATCTTGTCGAAATCGGCGGCGGCCCTGGCTTCGTCCTCCGCAGAGCCCCAGCTCAACGGGCTGACCTTCGAGAATGTCGCCGACCACGGCGCGCCCTGATGGGTGAATTGCAGCGGCAGGTAATAGTGGAACGTAACGATGAGATTCCTGTCAGCGGCCGGCAGCGCCAGCGCGTCGATCGGCAGCTCCTCGGTGTTCAGGATGGCGACCACGACATTGCGCTTCGGATTGGTGCCCCTGACGATGGCCAGGCATTCACCGAGCAGCGTATTCCACTCCGTCGATGTCATGTTCCCGCCGGGCTCGTTCAGGATCTCGAACACCAGCGCGGGATATTTGCCCGCGTAGCGCGATCCGATCTGACGCCAGAACGCCTTGAGCTTGGCGGTGCATTCCGGCACGTCGCGCTGGCAGAGATCGCTGTCGTGCTCATCGAGGATCGGGATCAGCCCGTGTGCCAGGACCTGCTCGATCACGGCATCGAGGCGCCGCAACACGGCTTCATCCAGCATATTGCCGGGATCCATGTGCCTGAAGCCGAAGAAGTTGATCCGCACATGCGCGAAGCCGGCCTTGCGGATGGCGGTAAGGTTTTCCAGACGGAACGGCGCGTTCTGGTAACCTTCCCAGATGCCATCATAGCCGAGAATATTGACGCCGCGCCCCAGCGCTGCGACGTCCGGAGGCGCCGCCTGCCCAGCCGCACCCGCGGGCGAGATCAGCGCCGCGGACTGCGCCGCCGCCAGCAGCGCGCGGATGGCTCCTTGCAGAAGCAATCGAACCGCCCTCATGACCCCTCCAACTTGTACAGCTGCACGCGCGACGACGGCAACGACCGGCACACGGCGAGGAAGAACGCGATCAACAGCACCGATGTGAACATCGTCGAGCGAAGGAAGACCGTCTCGGTAAAATTGGTCTGGCAGTTGAGGAAGACGAACCCGATGATCAGCGCGCAATGCAGACGGTCGATCGCGCGTCCTGCGATCAGGCAGAGCACCTTGTAGGAGAACAGAAAGACGCTCGCCGTGAACAGGAAATAGCCGATGAACCCGGTCTCGACCAGAATGGCGATATAGCCATTATGGTAGTTGTCGAGCACCCAGCCGTGGTTCTGGTTGAAATAGTCGTAGATCTCAGGCCTGGTCCAGAACCCGTTGATGCCAAATCCGAACAGCGGCGCATCGTCGAAATGGCTGATGGCGTACTGCCAGATGTAGGTCCGCTCGGTGAAATTGATCGCCGTGTCGAAGACATGGATCGAATCGTAGCCAGTGGTGTAGAAGTACAGCATCAGCAATGCGGCCACGATGCACATCGCAACCGGCAGCATCGCGTAGACCTGCATGCACCTGACCGACCACAGGGAGGTCAGCAGCAGCGCGCAGGCGACCAGCGACAAGGCGCCGGCGCCGCGCGACTCCGAAAAAATGACGCAGGTCGAAGCGAGCGCGAAGGTCACGAGGAACGGCAGCCATCCCTGTCCGGTCACCTTCCGATAGCAGGAAAAGAACATCAGATAGGCCCCGGCGAAGCCCAGCGTCTGCTTCGATTCGAAGACGCCCTGCCATTGCCCATTGTGCATCCAGGTCTGGTCCACGCCGATGTCCGGGAGGATCACCGCACAAAAGGCCGAGCCTGCGATCAGGACAAAGAGGCCGCGGGTGGTCGACTTCACGATATCGTCGAGGTCGACGCGGGTGACCATGCAGAACGCGCCGAGCGTCGTGATCGCGAGCGCGGCGGCCTTCATCAGGGCGGAGACGCCAAGATCGGTCCAGAACACTGAAATCGTGGCGAACGCATAGAATGCGACGATCATCAGCGTGTCGAGATTGAAGGCGAGCCGCAGGCGGGGACGGATGAACAGGCTCGCATAGATCAGCACGCCCCACATCACAAGGGCGACGGCCTGCTGCACCAACGTCACCCCGGCTGGAAGCAGCGCGGGGTGGAACGTTCCCATCGACATGATCACGTTGATGGTGATCGACCAGTTGACGACAGTTCGCGCGAAATTTTCTGCTTCAATGCCCGGCGCCTGCCAGACCGAGCTATCGAGCGCTCGTCCGTCCATATCAGTTGTACTCCGCTCACTGAAGAGCTCGCCGCTCCGGTGGATCGGAGCGGCACATTGCACGCGGTAGAAAGCTAGTCCTTGGTCGACGAGGACCGGGTCCGGTTGAACAGCAGATAGAGGGCGTGGGGATTGGTCGTCAGATAGCGCCAGAACAGCCGGCGCGGCTCGAGCCAGAGACGCCAGGCCCATTCGAGCCCGACGATCTGCATCCATCGCGGCGCACGAGGCCGCGATCCGGACAGGAAGTTGAACAATCCGCCTGAAGTCTTGATGACGCCGACATTACCAAGCCGCGACATGAATTCGTCGACGAAGGCCTGCTCGTAGGGCACGCCGAGCGCGACCCAGAGGAAGTCCGGCGCCAGTGCGTTGATCTCGTCCACTTTGGCCCGCAGCGCGTCGCCACGCAGATAGCCGTGCGAATGGCCGACGATCTTGAGGGCCGGATAGGCGCGGCGGACATTGGCGATCGCCGCCCTGTTTTCGGCTTCGTTGGCGCCGAACAGATAGAAGGTCAGCCCGAGTTCTTCCGCCTTGCACGCGACGTCATGGAACAGATCTGTGGTCGCGACGCGCTCGGGCAGCGGGTTCGGCGACCGGAGCTTCGACACCATGACCAGCGGCTGCCCGTCGGCATTGATCAGGTCGGCGGCACGGAACAGCCGATCGGTCATCGGCTCGGTGGAGCAGCGCGACAATACTTCTCCGTTGGCCGAGGTCAGATAGAGCGGACGATTGGCGCGCCGGTTGGGATACACCGCCTCGACCATGAAGTCCGCCGTCTGTTCGCGATCGAGCACGGCGAGACGCAGCCCACCGATGGTTTCCCGCGGGACGCCGGCAGTCACGGCCCTGCCAACAGGATTGGTCCGACGCTCCCGCATGCCGCTCGGCAGGGTCGACCGGTTCGACACATCCGTCGCGTGCGCCGGCGGCTCATCAAGCGAAGTGTCGCAAATTCGGACAGGCGGAACAGCGATATCTGAATCGAGACTCTGGGTCCCCTCGCGATCGGCGCGCGCAGACGATATTGCATCGGAAATGCGGGCGTTTTGGCTATGACTCAACATTTCAGCAGGGGCTCCAGTGCTTACATGCCCTTAACTGCAATATCCGGTCCAGACAACGCGCGATGTCTCGTCGCACCCACGATGAGTCGAGGCCGCAAAGAGGTCGTTAACCATGCTCGCTTCGCACGGCACGACACGGCAATCCTGCGCCGACAGCAAGCAGCGGTCGTTTCAACCACAGCGACGCTTCCAGCAACAATATGCAAAGGTCGAGGCACGACATTAATACAAATCGTATTCTACCAGTGCGCGCCGTCATCGGCCTTTGCTATAAGGATGAGAGGCCGGCTCGATCGGCGTTTTTGAAAACTCGTTTGTTTTTGGTTTCACATGAACAAGAATGATGACGCGTTCGATGTCTGCATCGACGACGCATTCGACTTCCTGTCTGAAGAATACGCGACGTTGTTCGAAGGCTCGGACGCGACCGCCTTCCAACATCCGCTATGGCTGGACAGCCTCTATCGCAAGCTCGCGCCCGCCACAGCAGCAAAGCCCTTGGTCGTCGTCGTCCGCTCGCGCGCAACCGGCGCGCTGGCGGCGGTGCTCCCGATGCTGCGCGTGCGACGTGGGCCGATGCGGACGATCGAATTCGCCGACCTTCGCGTGTCTGACTATCTGGCGCCGGTGTGCAGCATCAAGACATTTGCCGAACTGCTGCAGGACGGTCGCACCTGCCAGAAGCTTCGGCAACTGCTCCGGCCATTCGACCTGCTGCGCATACCCAAGCTGCTCGATGCAAAGATGCCGATCGAGAATCTGTTCGGAGCGCCGCACCGCAGCCTGATGGATACCAATGCCTATGCGACGGTGCTGGCCGCGCCGTTCGAGCAATGGCAGCTCAACGCATTGGGCAAGTCTTATATGAAGGAGCTGGCAAAGAAATGGCGCCAGATCCACAAGAAGGGCACGCTCACCTTCTCATGCTGTAGCGACGCCGCTTCCATCGGCGAGGCCATGGAGACGATGCGGAAGTTTCGCGGTCCGCGCTTCCATGCCCAGGGAGACGGCGACCTGTTGCAGCGCCCGGAGTATTTCGATTTCTATTCGAGCGTGGCGCTTCGCGGCATGGGCTCCTTTACCCGGCTCTACGCCATGAAGATGGACGGCAACGTAATCGCGACCGCCCTTGGGCTGGTCCACCGCGACAGCCTCCTCGTCGTCATGACGGCGTTCGATGTCGAGGGATACAAGAGTCAATCGATCGGCGCGCTGACGTTCGAGAGCGTCGCCAAGGATTGCATCGAGCGCGGCGGCCGGGTGCTGGATTTCACCATCGGCGACGAGCCCTACAAGATGCAGTTCGGAGGTCAGCCCACGCCGATGTCGAGCGTGACGCAAGCCGGTAGCGCCGCCGGCTCGTTGGCATTGTTTGCCCTGAAGCAGGCGCCCTGGATCAAGCAGGCCGCCAAGCGCGTGACCGACCTCAGACCGATCCGCACCTCGACCGGCACGCGCTGAAGCGCGATGGGTTCGCGCTGAACCATCATCGCGCTTCAATCGTTTGAGCAGGGGCTCGCGCCAAACGCCGCGCGTTTGCCGCGAGGGAAACCCGCATAGCACATTCCGGATGACGCGATGGAGCCGCGGGGAAGCGGCTCTCGCCCTTACCGGAGCGCGCTGCGAACTCGCATCACCCATCCCGGATGAATCCGGTCCACCTGGTGCGTGATCATGCGGCGCAGGAAGTGCAGCTGCCGCTGCAGCGTCCAGCGCACATCGGTGTTCGAGGTCAAGGCCTCCCGGTAACGCGCCAGGTGCAGCGAGTGGCGGTCGGCGGCGAGCTTGTCCTGATCGGAATAGAACTGCTCGATCTTCTCCGTGCCCATGCCGTCGGTCTCGAGCCAGCGCGGCACATATTCGGTGCAAAGCCGCTCGACATCCACCAGCAGGCGGCTCACGCCGGTGCCGGCCGCAGGACAATTGGTCTGGAACGCATCGCCGATCAGCACGATACCCGGCTGCAGATGGCCCTCGGTCACCGACAGGTCCATGACCCAGTTGTGCACCTGGCCGACGATCTCGAAATCACCGAGATAGGGTTCAAGTCCCGGCATCAGGCGAAGCAGCGTCCGCTTGGTGTCGCGGCGCAGCTCGCGCATGATCGGATCGGTCGGATCGCGGAACATGAACAGGTTCGCCCGCATGCCGCCCGACATCGGAAACAGGCTGAGATAGTCGACGCCGTCGGCCGCCTCCTTGCCATAGCAGGTCAGCGCGTCGAAGCCGAATGGCGCATTGTCCGGCCGCGCGATCGTGAAGCCGAACGTGACCGAGTGTCGCGCGGCAATCATCTGCCGGCGCATTCCGAGAGTGTAGCCAAGCGCGCTCGCCATGCCGGTCGCCAGAATGACCAGGCGCGAGACGACGCGCCTCCCGGAGGCCAGCGTCAGTTGCTGGCGATCTTCGCTGCAGCTGACATTGGTCACCAGGTCGAGCCGGAAGCTCGACGGATCAGGCACCAAGCCGCGCGCCATGTTGACGAGATCTGCATAGGAAACGCCATAGGACCGCCCGACGCCGATATCGACCAGTCTGCCGCCCCTGATGTTGAGCACGTGGTCATAGGACGAGGAGACGGCCTCGACGTCGTCGAGGAAGCCGAGGCGGCGGAAGATATCGATCTGCCGTCCCGCAACCTTTTCGACGCGGAATTCGTCCGGCGGGATCGAGCGCTTGTCGATCAGGAGGACCCGATACCCGGCCCGGACAAGCACAGCCCTCGCGAGCGAGCCTGCCAAACCGGCGCCAACGATAGCAATGTCTGTCTCGATAATATCAGCCTCGCAAGCTGCGATCGGCTGGGTCGTGCTTTCCTCGGCAATCATCTTTGTCCGCTCCGACGGCTAATTGGCCACCGAACTGCAATTCCCTTGCCTGCCTTGCCGCCACACCCGAGCGAACAGGACGAGTTCCGTTATTGAGGTTAACAAAGCGGCCTCGACAGCGATTGATGGGTTCCCGGCACATAGCTTGCAGCAAAAGCCGCCATGAAACTGATCCCCTGGAGGCTCCGCGGCAGGCACGCGGGACCATTGCCTGGCCGAGGAGCTTCGACGGGCCTCGTTGACGCGCTAACGCCGTCTCAACCAGCACGGCTCACGCTGCTGGCGATGCGGCGGAGTGCGAACCGACCTGCGCCGTTTGGAGACAGCGAGGACGACGGCGTTCCAGAATGGAGCAGCGCGACATATTGGCCGGGTGCACGACTGTCTGGCGCGCGGGCTGCCGGAAGGAACGGAATCTTAGCAAGACAACATTAACACTCCCGGCTTCACCGATTGCTACGGTCCGCAGCCTGACAGGATATTGAGACGTCTCTGGTGATTGCCTCTGTGCTCCAAATGTTTCGGCGCGATGTCACGCGCGGCGTTGCCGGGACCATCCTCCTCAAGGTCGGCAGCGGCGGGCTTGCGTTCGCCTTGTTCTCGCTGGCCGCGCGGGCGATGACGCCTGACGCGTTCGGCGACTTCGCGACCTTGCTCTCCATCGCCCAGATCGCCTCGGTCGTGGGCCTTGCCGGCCAGGAGCTGCTCCTGGTTCGCTTCCTCAACGAATACGAGGTGCGCGGTCAGACTGAGTTCACCAAGGGTGTGCTGCTGTCGAGCCTGAGGAATTCGGCGATCGGGATGCTGATCTCGATCGCTGCGATCGCTGCGGTGGCAACCCTTCGCGGCGAGTGGTGGCTGCTGATCCTGTCGGTCTCGGCGTTTACCGCGGTCAATGCCGGGCTGATGCTCGGCAGCCAGATCGCGCGATCTCTGGTCAGCATCCTGATGGGCGAAGGCAATCGCGAGTTCTTCTGGCGGGTTGCCGTTGTCCTGGCCTTGATCGCAGTGCTGTTCGGCCACCGGCAGCTCACCCCTGCTGAGCTGTTCACCGCGATGAGCGTCGCGATGGCACTCGGGCTCGTCGTCCAGATCGTGTCGATCGTGCGTGTGCTGCCGAACCTGCGTTCGGTCACGGCGCGCTTCGAGACCTCGCGCTGGAACCGCAGCGCATTCCGCTTTTGGCTGGCGTCCATTCTCGAAGCGGCGAACCAGTATTTCGACGTCATCCTGGTCTACTGGATGCTGGATCCGGCGACCGCAGGCGTCTATTTCGCCGCCTCGCGTCTCGCGAACATCTTCGCGATGCTGTCGGCTGCGCTCTATACGTTCGGCGCGCGCCGGCTGCCGTCGCTGTATTTCAGCAAGAACCACCGCGAGCTCGAACATACGCTGAAGCTGATGGCCGAGGTGACCGCGCTCTGCGTGCTCAGCGGGCTCGTCATCGTCTGGGTCGGCGCTCCCTACCTTCTCGGCCTGTTCGGACCGCATTTCGCCGCGCAACAGTGGGTGTTGATCGTGCTCGCGATCGGGACGGCGTTCCAGGCAGCCGGCGGGCCGTCCGCCGCGGTCCTGCAGTTGACGGGGCATGAGCGTGATTACGTTCCGGTGGTCGCCGCCAACGTGGCGTTGCGGCTGCTGGGGTTCGTCGTGCTGATCCCCTGGCTCGGCGTGCTCGGCGCCGCGATTTCGGCGACCGCTTCTCTTGTCATCGCCACCATCGCGCTCAACGTGCTGTGCCGCCGCCGGACCGGCGTCGACCCGTCGGTTCTGGTGCTGGCGCATCCATCGCCGTCGAAGGGCAGCGCCTACACCGTCCGCGTTGCGGATAGCAACGACTAGAGCGAGAAGAGTTTTGCTTGAATCGGCTTGACGCGCTCTCGGTTCACCTCTCCCCGCCGTGGAGAGGTGAACTTGCGACGCCGTTGCAGCTCAGCAACCTAACCTCATCAGGCTGTCACTCGCAGCGCAGCCGATCCGCCTTCAGCTCGCCAATCCCAAGGCTTCGCCCTGAGGGCTGCGGACCGTGGCGTTGGCCGCCGCGCGATTGACGACCAGCGCAGTTGGGACCAAGCCGAACCTCGACAGCTCAGCCCGCACCTTGCCGATCGCGGCCTGGTCGGCGGCGCCCTCGCGAACCACGAGGATCACGAGGTCGGCATGGGCGGCCAGCGCCACCGCGGCCGGCTGCGTGGCAAGCGACGATGCGTCGACGATGATCAGGCCGAAATCGGCGCGAATATCGTCCGGCGGATAAGGCGGCGCCTTGCTGCTGGCGCCGAGCAGTTCGACGACCGACGGCAGATCGGCCTTGATGATCCCCGAGCCTTGCGGCGGCACGACTTCGGCGCGCTTCGATTCCATCTCGATCAGGACGCTCAGCATCCCGTTCTTGACGGCGGACCGGTTGAGCGACCGCGCGACAGTACTGCCGCCCGCGCCGGTCTCGACCGACAGCAGCAGCGCCACCTTGCCGTGGTCACCCGGAAGCTGCTCGATGTTCTCGATCAGCAGCTGAAGATGCGGGCTGAGGTCGGGCTCGGCCGTCGTCGAAATCGGGGTCTGCCAGACGCTCTTGACGGCATCCGGCGACACCATGTTGGGAATGCGGGCCAGCACCGGCAATCCCGGCGGCAGCGCGGATTGCGGCGCGGCCGGGGCCGGTGCCGGGGTCGATACGGGCGCCTCGGCTCTGCGTAGCGGCGGAATGGTCTTGATCGGGAGCTTCAGATTCAGGCCGGGAACGGCGACGATCGCGGTCGACGTCAGCAGCGAGACGATCGCGAGCACGACGAGCAACAGCGGGAGCGGCGGAAGCGTCGAACGGATCGGCGGCGTCGCCGGAGATGCGACCTTGGTCTGCGAGGCCTGCAGCAGGCGCTGCTCGTCGGTCGTCTTGTAGCGCGAGAGGAACTGCTCGTAGATGTTCTTGTTGGCGTCGGCGTCACGTTGCAATTCCTGCAGCCTGACGAACGCCTGACCGTCAACCAGGATCTGCGATTCAACCGCCTTCAACTGATCCTCGAGCGCCTTTTGCTGGTCGCGCTGCGCCTCGTATTCCGACTTCGCGGTGTCGATGTTCTTCTTGCGCTCGATGTCGATCTGCCGGTTGAGGTCGCTGAGCTGGCTGAGCGCCATCACGAGGTCGGGATGACGATCGCCGAGCACCCCGCGCTTCTGGGCGATCTGGTCATTGAGCGCGGAGCGCTGGGCGCGCAGCGCGCTCAGCAGGTCCTGCTTGACCGGCCCGTCGACATTGGCCTTCAGGTCGCGCTGCAACTGCTCATAGCGCGCCTTGGCCTCCTCGGTGCGGGCGCGCGCGGCGGCAACCTGCTGCGTCAGATCGGTGACGCGCAATTGCTGTGTGGTGGATTCCTTGCCGGCGTTCACGATGCGGTGCTCGAGCTTGAACTTGGCGACGGCATCTTCCGACGACCGCAGCCGGTCGTTCAACGTCTTGAGCCGGCTCTTCAGCCAGTCGGCGGCCTCGTCGGTCGCCACGGTGCGCGTCCCGCGCTGACTGGCGACGAACGCCTCGGCGATCGCATTGGCGTAGTACGCCGCGCGCTGCGGGTTGTTGGACGTGAACTTGATGGCGATAACATAGGTTAATCCGCGCCGTGAGATATCGAGCCGGTTGCGAAACCGATCGAGCAGACGCGTGGTGTCGGTCTTGCCGCCGGAGATGTCGCTGTCCTCGGCGACCTTGAGCTGATCGATCAGCGGCCCGAGAAATCCATCGGACTTGGCGATCTCGACAGCGCTCTGCAGTGCTGCGGCATCTTGACCGATCCCGGGCAGGACGTCCTGGTCTGTGGTCACGCGCTGCTCGCGCGGGTCGACGACGACGAGCGCCGTCGCGGCGTAACGCGCCGGGATCAACATCAACAGAATGATACCGACCGCGAAGATGACCGCGGCGAGCATCAGGATGCGTTGACCTTTCTCGCGGAAAAAGGCCACCACCCCCGGAATGCTTAGGACGCCTTTGGTGGTTTCTGCGGAGGATTGACCGGCCGGCACGCCGGCAGTTTCCCACGACGCTGCGGGTTCCGTGACTTCGGAACGTCTCGGGCCTGCGCGGCTACCGAACTTCATGGGTTCTGACTCGAATTCAACTGACAGTACTGCCCCAACGTAAATATCCATGGTTAATCGCCGGTTACCCCCTGTCTGCGCTGCCGTAACCAATTAGTTAACGAGCCGGCGGTACCCTATCTGTGAGATAATAGCTCTTGATTGCTGACACATGTCTGATTGCTAAATGAGCAGTAACCTCAACACGCGCTACTCGGTGCACGAGCACGCTCCGCGTGATAGTTACGCGCGCAAAAATGAAGGGGACGAATCCACTCCTTCAACGGGTGAGGGTTCCGTGCTCCAATACACGCCAAGCACAGAATTGCGCGAGGCATCGAGCGCATCACGCGGTCGACCGAACGCGCGAAAGCTGCGTGTCGTCCTGGTGCAGACCCAGGCCGAGAACGCCGGCGCGCAGGAGATCTCGCGGCTGCTCGGCGCCGGCCTCGCCGCGCGCGGCTGTGACGTCGCCAACCTGTTCTTCTTCCGCAAATCGGATTCCTTCGACGAACCGCCCAACACGTTCTATTGCGCGCAGACCCGGCCCGGAAATCCAGTGGCGCTGCTGCGCATGCTGTGGGCGCTCGCCGGTCATCTCAGGACCATCAATCCCGATGTCGTACTGACCTTCCAGCACTTCGGCAATGTGATCGGCGCAGGCGTGTCGCGGCTCGTCAGCCGCGCCCCGGTCATCGCCAACCAGGTATCTTCGGCGCTGTCGATGAGCATGCCGGTGCGGGCCGCCGACATCATCATGGGCTCGACCGGCTTCTTCCAGTGCATCACGCTGAACTCGCGCGACATGGAGCGCGAATACGCGCGCTATCCTGCGCCCTACCGATCGCGCATGAAGCACGTCCCGCATGGCTTCGACGACAAGTCGCACAGCCTGCCGAAGGACGTTGCGCGGCAGCAGTTCAAGCTGCCGCCGGACCGCACCCTGCTCGGCTGCGCGGCGAGGCTGCACCCCCACAAGCGGCTCGATGCGGCCATTCGCCTGCTCGCGGCCGACCCATCCTGGCACCTTGCCCTCGCGGGCCAGGGCGCGGATGAGGCACGGCTCCGGACCCTGGCGGACGAGTTGAAAGTCTCGGACCGGCTGCACTTCATCGGCGAGATTCCACCGCGCCAGATGGCCGACTTCCTGGCCTGCCTCGACGTCTTCGTCTTCCCCACGCAGGCCGAAACCTTCGGCCTCGCCGCGGTCGAGGCCGCGAGCGCCGGCATTCCCTGCGTCGTCAACGATCTCCCCGTGCTGCGCGAGGTTCTGTCCTACCAGGGGCAGCCCGCAGCGGTGTTCGTCGACGCTGCTGACGAAGCCGAATTCTCGGCCGCCGTGTCGCAGGTCCTGACAGATCGCGTGTTGAGCGACCGGCTGCGGCAAAGCGCCGTGGGCCTGAAATCGCGCTATTCGTTGGATGCCATGATAGAGGAATACGTCCGCATTCTCGGCGACGCTGTGGGGGCGGACGCGTACTAGGAAGTTGGGCTGGCCATGATTATCGAGTTTCGCTGCGATCGCGAGCAGCCGCGGCTCTGGATGTGCCGTGAGTCACTGCGCGTCAACGATCAGGATATTCCCGTTCAAATCTCATGGACCACGACGCCGGCACCGCGACCAGCCGGCCTCGACATGCTGTTCGAGCTCGAACGCATCGTCCTGCGCAAGGGCAAGGCCGGCGGCGCCGACAGGGCGAAGCCGATCCCGGAGCGGCCGCGCGCGGGCAGCCCCGACGTGGTGATCGACTTCACCACCGCCGAGCGCGACCCGAACTGCTCCGCGAAACTGTATCTCCGTCCACGGTTCAACGGACACGCGGGAGAATGCGCAGCACTGACGGCCATTCTGGCCGGCGATCTGCCGGTGATCGAAATCGTCAACGAGCTCGACGGCGCCGTGATGGACCGCGGCCACCCCTCGGCGGAAATGGCCGCCGGCCTGAGCGGCGGGCTCGACACGGTGATGGCACGCACGCTGTCGATGCTGCCGCCGATCCTGTCAGGGGCTCCGCGGCTGGTGCCGCAACTGCCTGCTCCGGCAAACGGCGGCGCAGCGCCCAATCCCGCACCGTTTGTCCTGCGCGGCGTGGCGACGTCGATCGCAAAGGAGATCTATCGGCTGTGCTGCTACGCGCCGCACTGGCATATCGGTTGGCGCTTTGCAGGGAATACGGACATCTGGCGCACCGGCGACCTCTCGGGACCGGCCTGGAACGTGCTCGCTGATCCCGGCAACCACTTCTATGCCGATCCTGTGCCGGTGAAATGGCAGGGCCGGACGTTTGTATTCTTCGAAGACCTCGACCACCGGACCAACAAGGGCATCATTTCCGCGATCGAATTCGACGGCAACGGGCCGATCGGCACGGTGATGCCGGTGCTGGAAGAGCCCTGGCATCTGTCCTACCCGTTCATGATCGAGCACAATGGCGAGCTCTGGATGATCCCGGAAAGCACCGCGCATCGGGACGTTCCGCTCTACAAATGCATCCGCTTTCCGGACAAGTGGGAGCGGCACTCAACGCTGCTGTCCGGGCTCGAGCTTGCCGACGTGACTATCACGCAGCATGAGGGTCGCTACTACATGTTCGGCGCCTGGCGCGATGGCACCGGCGGATATTCCGACACGCTGGCGATCTATTACGCCGAGCAATTGCTCGGCCCATGGCAGCCGCATGCGGCCAATCCGATCCTGATGGATCGCGCCACCACGCGGCCGGCCGGCAACTTCGTGACCGTCAATGGCAAGCTGTGGCGGCCGGTGCAGGACTGCACCAACGGATACGGCGCAGCGCTTGGACTAGCGGAAGTGCTCGAACTGTCGCCGACGACGTACAGGCAGTCCGTTCGGCATCTGCTCCAGCCCGGGCCGCTATGGACTGGCCGCAAGCTGCACACGCTCAACCGCTGCGGCCAGCTCGAGGTGATCGACGGCTCGCGGGTGCAGCCGAAGACCACGGCGTTTCTGGCGAGCCTGCGGTCGAGCGGCCGATCATCGCCATGGGATTGGCATAGCGCGCTGGCGAAGCCGATCGCACGCCGGCTTCACTAGCACGCAAGCAAATCGATGCGACAGCTCAGTTCGTATCGGCGCTCAGCACGCCGCCGAACTGCTCCCAGGAGCTTCCGGTCCAGCGCTGCAGCTGAAGCTGGGTGTAGGCCATGCTGTTGCCGGGGCCGGTGTTGATCGTGATCCCCGGCATCAGGGTCGGCAGCACCAGCCCCTTGATGTTGCGCGCCTGCTTCACGATGTTCTCGCGCGACAGATCGTCGCCGCACTGCTTGAGCACCTGCTCCAGGATCTGGCCCTGCTGGGTGCCGAACAGATAGTTGTTGTCGCCGATATCGGCGCCGGGAAGATATTTCTCGAAGTGGGCGCGATACCACTTCATGCCGGGATCGTCGGCCCACTTCTTGTCGTTCGGATCCTTGGTGATGGTTGCGACCACCACGCCGACCGCCTTGTCGGCTCCCGCGGGCACGATGGTGGCGGAGACCGAGCTCGACACGTAGTTGACGATGGTGAGCGGCGTCCAGCCGATCTCGCTCGCCTTCTTGATCGCCTGTGCCGCGAATTTCGGCGTGCCGGCGACCAGGAAGGCCTGCGCGCCCGACGCCTTCAGCGTCACCACATGCGATTCGATGGTGGGCTCGGTCACCTCATAGGGAGACGTCACGACCTTTTTGTCGAAGTCGGCCTTCAGGGTTTCCTTGAAAGCGGCCACGAAGTCCCGGCCGAGGTCGTCGTTCTGGTAAAGGATCGCGATCTTCGCATCGGGCGCCGTCTGCGCGATGTATCTGGCGTAGATCTTTCCCTCGGTGTTGTAGCTCGGCAGTCCCGTGGTGGTCAGCGGAAACTCGTTGAAGTTCGTGAACTTGGTCACGCCGCTGACGACGAAGAGATGCGGCACCTTCTTCGCGGTGACGTATTTGATGGTTGCGCCGATCCCGGGCGTCCCGAGCGGGCTGAACAGGAACGCCACCTCGTCGCTCTCGATCAGCTTCCGGGTCTGCTCCACCGCCTTGGGCGGCGTATAGGCATCATCATAGGTGATGAGGTTGATCTTCCGGCCGTTGACGCCGCCGCGGTCATTGACGGAATGGACATAGGCGATCAGGCCCTTGCCGGTGTTGCTGAGCGGCGATGCGGGACCGCTGAACGGGAATGTCGCCCCGACCTTGATCTCCGATTCCGAGATACCAGGCGTTTCGGCGCGGACCGGAGCGGCAGCAAACGCGGCGAGAATTGCAATGGATACCGCAAGCTTCCTCAAAGACATCGAATTCCCCCTTGGCCTTTATGAATTGATCGGCTGTTGCCAACGCCGCGCAGCGCCTACCAGGCTTCGCCGAACGGTCTGATCTCGACATTGAACGACCACGCGCTGCGGTCTTGGTGGGTGACGTGCCAGATCTCGTCCGCGATCGCTTTCGGCTTAATGAAGAAGTCGTCCGGCCGCTCGGGCCAGCGCTTCCGCGTCCACTCCAGGTCGATCACCGCATCGATCACGACATAGGCGACGTGAACGCCTTGCGGCCCCAGATCGCGCGCCATCGCTTCGGCGAGGATCCGCTGCGCCGCCTTGGTCGGCGCGAACCCTGCGAAGCCGGCTTTGCCGCGCAACGCCGAGGTATTTCCGCTCGCAACGATGGCGCCCTTGCCGGTGCTGATCATCGCCGGGGCAAACCGCCTTGCCAGATACAGCAAGCCCATCGTGTTGACCTGGAAGTTACGATTGAGGATCTGCGGATCGATCTCGCGGAACGTACCGAACGCACCCCCGACGGCATTGTGGATCACGACGCCGGGGCTGCCGAGATCGCGCTCCACGGCAGAGGCCACCGTCTCGACCTGCGCGGGATCAGAGACGTCGCATCGATAGGCCTTTGCACCAGGCAACTGCTTTTCGAGCGCGGCGAGCCGCTCCTCGTTCCTGGCCAATAGCGCAACGCGGTAGCCGCCCTCGGCGAACCGCCTGGCGAGCGCCGAGCCGGTGCCGGGCCCAACGCCGGATATCAGACAGACGGGTGCGGACATGCGATCAATCCTCCGCGTGAGAGCCAACAGGTGTCATGGTCAGGCCGCGGCCTTCGATCGCAGCTTCTCGACATAAGGCTTGAGATCCGGCGCAAAATGCGCGTGCGCGACCAGCCGGGCAAAGTGAGCGAACATCAGCGGATACCCATCCTGCACCCCGGGATGCAGGATCCTGGTCAATCCCTGCTTGTCCAATTGCTCGCTCCGCCCGTACTCGTTCATGAACAGCGCGAGCTCGGCGGCAAAGCAGATGTCGGCAATCGAGATGCCGTCCCCGACCAGCGTCTCGCGCCGTGGCGACAGTGCCTGCTCGATTCCGGACGCATAGATCGCGAACGCATCCCTGGCGCGGGCATGAATGGCTGCGTCGACCGTGCCGCCCGACAGCGCGAGCAGATAGATCTGCGAATCCCGCGCAAACACCAGGCTGACATCGAGAAAGCTGTCGATCCTTGACGCCTCGTAGGCGTCGTGCCCGTACAGCGGAAACGTCGCTTCGCCGAGCCGCGCCACCGCGCGCATGATGCTGTTGGATTCGAAGATCCCGACCTTGCCGTCAGTGCCGAAAGCGGCGGGCACATTGCCGAACGGATGCGCTGCCATGAACGCATCGGTCTTGAACAGCTGCGCGCCGGTCAGGCCGACCTTCCCGGTCCGCGCGAGCGAAGCGAGCTCCGCGCGCTCCTGCTCTGACAGTGGATGGGCATCGTAATCCCATAACCAGTCCCGCAACTCCTTGCCCGAGGCGCCCCTGACCTCGACCTCGACGCCGCAGAACCGGGCCGCGATGGTCGCCTTCCAGACCCGCGGGTTCGGCAGATAGGAGAAGATGCGCAAGGCGGTCATCGCGGCTGCTCCAGGTGCTGTTGCCTCAGGCGGCGAGCTTCAGGATCTTGACGACGTCGGCGGGCTCGCGGATCGGCTGCGGGTTGGCGCGCGTGAAGATCGACAGCATCGCGTTCCTGCCGATCAGCTCGAAGCGGTCTTCACCAACACCGACATCGGCAAGCCGCCGCGGCAGGCCGAGCTGCGCGATGAAGCCTGCGAATGCCTCGCCGGCGTCTCGCCCCGGCGCGCCGAGCGCGGCGGCGATCGATTGCTGGGCCGCCTCTGTCGCCGGGCGGTTGTAGTGCAGCACGCTCGGCATCATCACCGCCGTGCAGAAATAATGCGGGACGTCGCAGGTACCACCGAGCACGTGGCCGATGGCGTGGCTCGCACCCATCGGCACCCGCGACTGCAATCCGAACGCCGATAGCCAGGAGCCCAGTTGGCAATTCAGCCGCGCCGCCTCGTCGTCGGGATTGGCCTTGGTGCGCAGCAGGCCGTCATGCAGGTAACGCAGGCCCTGCTGGCACACCGCATCGACCAGCACGTTGGGCCGGCTGGAGCAGATCGCCTCGATGCCGTGATCCATCGCACGCGTGCCCGAGCCGAGCCAGAGCTTCTCCGGCGTGTACTTCGTCATCGCGGGATCGAGGATGATGCTGCGCGGCATCATCATCGGATGGTTGAAGATCTGCTTCAGCTTGCGGCTGGTGTCGGTGACCAGCGCGCCGGAGTTGTATTCGCCGCCCGAGAGCGTGCTGGGGATCGCGATCATCCGGACTTTCGGGTTGCGGAACGGCCCGAACCGACGCTCCGGCGTGGTCTCGAAACCGTCGAGCCCGGCCGGCTCGAAGATCTCATGCTCGATGCACATCAGCACGATCTTCGCGGCATCGACCACCGAGCCGCCGCCGATCGCGACGACGAGATCGGCCCTGGCTTCGCTGGCCTGCCGCGCGATCTGCGTCACCACATCCCGCGTGGTGTGCTGCGGCACGCCGTCGAAGGTCGCCGCATGGCGATCGCCGAGACCCTTGCGGATCTTCTCGATCTCATCGGTCGTGGTGTTCAGCGTCCGGCTGGCGATCAGGTAGACGCGCTTGGCGCCGAGCCGCTCGGCCTCCTCGTGCAGCGCTTCGGCTGCCGGTTTGCCGTAAATCACGGTTTCCATGGCGGGATATTGATGGCTGCCGACGACGTGCATGCTTGTCACTCCCTCGATGGTTCCGTGAATTTCGCTGCCGGTTCAGGCCGACAGCTTGGTGAAGTCAGGCTGGCGCCGTTCGGCGAAGGCGGCAAAGGCCTCGCGGGCCTCGGGCGTCGTCAGGCGCTGCTTGAACAGCACGCCCTCCTCGGCGATCTGCGCCGCGATCCGCTGCTGCTCGCGCATCAGCGCCTTGGTCATGCTGAGCGAGCCGGCCGGCCGCTTGGTCAACGCGATCGCCGCGTCATGTGCTTTCTTGCGCAGATCGGCCTGCGGCACCACGGCATTGGCAAGGCCCGATGCCAGCGCGCCCTGCGCATCCATCGGCTCGCCGAGCGCGAACATCGCATAGGCACGCGCGTGCCCGATCCGCAAGGGGAGCAGCCAGCTCGATGCCGCCTCCGGCACCAGAGCGAGATTGACGAAGGGCGTGATCAGCCGCGCGGTCTCGGCGAGATAGACGAGATCGCAATGCAGCAGCATGGTGGTGCCGACGCCGACCGCATTGCCCTGCACGGCCGCGACCAGCGGCTTGCCGACCTTGCTGATGGTCTCGATGAAGCGATGTGCCGGGCTATCGACCGCGCTCTCGCCACGCGCCTGGCTCGCGAAATCGGCCAGATCGTTGCCGGCGGTGAAGCTGTCGCCGTCGCCCTGGAACAGGATGACGCGGACCGACGGATCCGCCTCGGCCTGCTTCAGCGCGTTCGACATCGCGTCATACATGGCGCCGGTGAGGGCGTTCTTCTTCTCCGGCCGTTGCAGCGTCAGCGTCATGACGCCGGCGGCGATTTCCACTGTGACATGCTCGGTCATGGCAATCTCCCTTAAGCGACCGCGCGGGCCGGCCTGGTCTCGAACTTGCCGTCGAGGAAGCCGGTCAGCCGCTGCCGGATGATCGCTTCGGCGTCAGTCATGATGCGGTCGATCAATTCCTTGACGGTCGGGATGTCGTTGATCAGGCCGACCACCATGCCGCAGCTCCAGGCCCCGGCATCCATCTCGCCCTCAATCATCACCTTCGGGTAGACGCCGGCGACCTGCTCGTGGATGTCCTCGATCTTGAGCCTGGCGCCCTTCTCGCGCTCGATCTCCAGCAGCTCATCGACGCCCTTGTTCTTCAGCACCCGCTCGGTGTTGCGCAACGCGCGCATCACAAGGCGCGTATCGAGCTCGTCGGCATCGAGCAGCGCCTGCTTCACATTGGGATGAACCGGCGCTTCCTTGGTCGCGATAAAGCGCGTGCCCATGTTCATGCCGGCCGCGCCCATCGACAGCGCCGCGACGAGGCTGCGCGCATCCGCCATGCCGCCCGAGGCGACGAACGGGATCTTCAGCTCGTCCGCCGCGCGCGGCAGCAGGATCATGTTCGGGATATCGTCCTCGCCGGGATGGCCGCCGCACTCGAAGCCGTCGACGCTGACGGCATCGCAGCCGATCTTCTCGGCCTTCAGCGAATGCCGCACCGAGGTGCATTTGTGGATCACCTTGATGCCGGCCGCCTTTAGCGCCGGCATATATTGCTCCGGGCTGCGGCCCGCGGTCTCCACCGCCTTGACGCCGCCCTCGCGGATCGCAGCGATATATTCCGGATAGGGCGGCGCGGTGAAGCTCGGCAGGAAGGTGAGGTTCACCCCGATCGGCTTGTCGGTCATGTCGCGGCAGCGCGCGATCTCCTTGGCCAGCAGTTCCGGCGTCCGCTGGGTCAGGCCGGTGATGATCCCGAGGCCGCCGGCGTTCGACACCGCCGCCGCCATCTCGGCGAAGCCGACATAATGCATGCCGCCCTGGATGATCGGATGCTGAATGCCGAACAGTTCGGTGATTGCTGTCTTCACAAGTTTCTCCCGCGTTTCCGATCAGTGGATGATTTCAAACAGGCCGGCCGCGCCCATGCCGCCGCCGATGCACATGGTCACCACGCCATATTTCGCCTTGCGCCGCCGGCCCTCGATCAGGAGGTGGCCGGTGAGCCGCGCGCCGGTCATGCCATAGGGATGGCCGATCGCGATCGAGCCGCCATTGACGTTGAGCTTGTCAGGATCGATGCCGAGCTTGTCGCGGCAGTAGATCACCTGCACCGCGTAGGCCTCGTTGAGCTCCCAGAGATCGATGTCGTCGATCTTGAGATTATGCCGCTTCAAAAGCCGCGGGATCGCGGCGACCGGGCCGACGCCCATCTCGTCCGGCTCGACGCCGGCGGCGACGAAGCCGCGGAAGATGCCGAGCGGCTTCAGCCCCTTCTGCGCCGCGACCTTGTCGCTCATGATCACGCAGGCCGAGGCACCGTCAGAGAGCTGGCTGGCATTGCCCGCGCTGATGGTCTTGCCCTCGAACACCGGCTTGATCTTGGCGAGACCTTCCGCCGTCGTGTCCGGCCGCGGGCCTTCATCCTTGGCCAAGGTCACCTGCTGGAAGCTGACTTCCTTGGTGTCCTTGTTGACCACGGCCATCTTCGTCGTAAAAGGCACGATCTCGTCGTTGAAGCGGCCGCCCTGCAGCGCGGCGCCGACGCGGCGCTGGCACTCGAGGCTATATTCGTCCTGCTGGTCGCGGCCGATCCCGTAGCGCTCGGCGACGACCTCGGCGGTCTCCAGCATCGACATGTACATTTCGGGCTTCATCGCCATCAGATCGTCGTCGACCGCATGGAACCTGTTCATGTGCTCGTTCTGCACCAGGCTGATCGACTCGATGCCGCCACCGATCGCGATCTCGACGCCGTCAAGCATCACCGAGCGCGCGGCGACCGCGATCGCCTGCAAACCGGAGGCGCATTGCCGGTCGATGGTGGTGCCGGCAACGGTGACCGGAAGCCCGGCGCGGATCGCGCCCTTGCGCGCGACATTCATCACCATGGTGCCCTGCTGCATCGCGCAGCCCATCACCACATCCTCGACCTCGCCCGGCGCGATGCCGGCGCGCTTTACGGCTTCGGCCATCACGTGACCAGCCAGGGTCGGGCCGTCGGTGTTGTTGAGCGCGCCGCGATAGGCCTTACCGACGCCGGTGCGCGCGGTGGAAACGATGACTGCTTCGGGTGATGACATGCTTGCCTCTCTGATTAGGCGGCCGCATCGAGCTGCGCATAGCGCAGCACGTGATAGGCGGGATCGCCGAACTGGATGTTGATGGAGGAAATCCGCTTGAAGTAATGGCCGACATTGAGCTCCTC
Organism: Bradyrhizobium sp. INPA03-11B; assembly: GCF_040446015.1. Lineage (NCBI taxonomy): Bacteria > Pseudomonadati > Pseudomonadota > Alphaproteobacteria > Hyphomicrobiales > Nitrobacteraceae > Bradyrhizobium > Bradyrhizobium sp. INPA03-11B. The sequence goes on along the minus strand of NZ_JASGSR010000018.1, from coordinate 39,964 downwards.
GGTCATGCCCATGCCGCCATGCAGCTGCACCGCCTGGTCCGCCACGAACTTGCCGGCATAGCCGATCTTGGACTTGGCGCCCGACGCCAGCCGGGACAGGCCGGCCTCACCCTCGCTGAGGCTGAGCGACAGATGCTGCATCAGGGACAGCGCCTCCTGATGCGCGATGAACATGTCGACCATCCGATGCTGCAGCACCTGGAAGCTGCCGATCGTGACGCCGAACTGCTTGCGCGTCTTGGAATAGTCCAGTGTCGCGTCATTCAGCTCGCCGATCGCGCCGACCGCCTCGGCACAGAGCGCGCCGATGGCGCGGTTGCGGCAGGCCTCCAGCGCGGCGACACCCTCGCCTTCCCGGCCCAACAGCTCCCCGCGCACGCCGCGCAGGTTGATCTCGGCCGCCCGGCGGCCGTCGATCGTCTTGAAGCTTTGCAGTTCGAGATTGGCGGCGCGGCGATCGACCACGAACAGACTGACGCCGCCGCGATCGTGGCGATGGCCCGAGGTGCGCGCGGAGACGATGAGATAGTCCGCCCAGGGCGCGGCGATCACCGCGGTCTTCTCCCCGCTCAGCACATAGTCGTCACCGTCCCGGCGCGCCGTGGTCGTGACGGTCGCAAGATCGAAGCGCGAGCCCTTCTCGGTCCAGGCCAGCGCCCAGAGCTTCGATCCCGCGATGATGTCGGCGATGTAGGCCTGCTGCTGCGCCTCGGAGCCCGCCTGCTCGATCAGGCCGCCAGCCACCACCACCGTCTCGACGAACGGCTCGACCACGAGATGGCGGCCGAACTCGTGCATGATGATCATGGTCGACAGCGGCCCGCCGCCGAAGCCGCCGACGGCTTCCGAGAACGGCGCGGCGAGCAGGCCAAGCTCGGCGAATTCATCCCATTGCCTGCGACCAAGCCCCTCTTCGCTCGCAACGATCTTGCGGCGAGCGTCGAAATCATACTGGTCGCGCAGCAGCCGCTGCACGCTGGACCGCAACAATTCCTGCTCTTCCGTGAACTGGATATCCATCCGATCCTCTCGTGCCGCAGCCGTTAAAGTCCAAGCACCGCCTTGGCGATGATGTTGCGCTGGATCTCGTTCGACCCGCCGTAGATCGAGAGCTTGCGCGAGTTGAGGTATTTCTCCGACGCGGTGTGGCCGTAGTCGGGGCCCGGCATAAAGTGATTGGCGCTAACCGGATGCTCGCGGATCGCAAGCCCGTAATTGCCGATCGCCCGATGGGTCAGCTCGGTGATATCCTGGAATATCTCGGTGCCGCGGATCTTGAACAGCGAGGCCGCCGGCCCCGGATCGATGCCGCGCGCCATCTGGGCGACGACGCGAAGCTCGGTCGCCTCCAGTGCCAGCACGTCGAGCTCGATGCGGGCGATGTCCCTGATGAACTCGAGATGCGCCGGATCGTCTTCCGGTATCTCGGCCTTCACGATCTTCTTCAGCCGCTCGATGTAGCGCGTCGAGCGGCCGATGCCGGCCATGCTGGTGCGCTCATTGCCGAGCAGGAATTTGGCGTAGGTCCAGCCCTTGTTCTCCTCGCCGATCAGGTTCTGGGCGGGGACGCGGACGTTCTCCAGGAAGACGTCATTGACCTCGTGCGAGCCGTCGATGGTGATGATCGGGCGCACGGTGACGCCCGGCGACTTCATGTCGATCAAGAGGAACGAGATGCCGGATTGCGGCTTGGCCGTGGGGTCGGTGCGGACCAGGCAGAAGATCCAGTCGGCGTGCTGCGCCAGCGTGGTCCAGGTCTTGTGGCCGTTGACGATGTAGTGGTCGCCGTCGCGCACCGCCTTGGTGCGGACGGTGGCGAGATCGGAGCCGGAGCCCGGCTCCGAATAACCCTGGCACCACCAGTCCTCGCCGGAGAGGATCCGCGGCAAGAATTTTTCCTTCTGCGCCGCGTTGCCGAAGGTGTAGATGACGGGACCGACCATGGTGACGCTGAACGCCAATGGCGGCATCGTGCCGGCGCGCGTCGTCTCCTGCTCAAAGATGAAGCGGCGGGTGATCGACCAGCCGGGCCCACCATATTCCTTCGGCCAGAGCGGCGCGATCCAGCCCCTGTCGTGCAGGATGCGATGCCACAGCAGCATCTGCTCCTTGGAGAGGTCGGTCTCCGGATTGGCGACGCGCATCTCCGCCGGATAATTGTCCTTGATGAAGGCGCGAACCTCGTCGCGAAACGCCGCATCTTCTGGGGATAGCGCCAGCTCCATCTGCCGTTCTCCCTACCACTTCTCGCCGAAGGGGCGGATTTCCAGCTCGAAGGTCCAGGCGCTCTTCGGCTGCTGGTAGAGCTGCCAGTAGGACGCGGCAACCGAGGCCGGCGGCATCAAGAGATCGGGATTGTCGAGCGCGTTCGGGCCGAGCGCCTCGATGCGACGCTGCCGCACCCATTCGGTGTCGACGCCGGAATCGATGATCAGATGCGCGACATGGATGTTCTTCGGCCCGAGCTCGCGCGCCATCGCCTGCGCCACGGCGCGCAGGCCGAACTTGGCGCTGGCAAACGCGGCATAACCGCTGCCGCCGCGCAGCGACGCGGTGGCCCCGGTAAAGAAGATGTTGCCCGCGCCGCGCGCAGTCATCAGCCGCGCCGCTTCGCGTCCTGCCAGGAAACCGGAATAGCAGGCCATCTCCCAGACCTTGCGGAACACGCGCTCGGTGGTCTCGAGGATCGGGAAATTGACGTTAGCGCCGATGTTGAAGATGCAGACCTCGAGCGGCGCATGCTTGTCGGCGTCGTTGAGGAAGGCGGTGATCTCCTCCTCCTTGCGCGCATCGAGCGAGCGGGCATGGATCTCGCCGCCGGCGGCCTCGATCTCCTTGACCAGCGGCGCGAGCTTGTCGCCGTTGCGGCGGCCGGCGAAGATCGTGAAGCCCTCGGAGGCGAACTTCTTGGCGATCTCGCCGCCGATGAAATCACCGGCACCAATGACGGCCACCGTCTTGTTTCTCTTCTGCATGGTGTTCTCCGGTCTTGTTTGAATGAACGGGCTGGCGGCGGCTCAGCGTCAGCTGCGCAGCGATTCCGCCAGCTTGTGCTTCAACAGCTTGCCCGTCGATGTCGCGGGCAGCGCGTCCATCAGGATAATCTCCGTCGGGCGCTTGTACGAGGTGAGTTGCGGAACAATATGGGCCATCAGGTCCTGCGCGGTCGCTGTCGAGCCCTTGATCAGCTGCACGAAGGCGACGACCTCCTCATTGCCCTCGACCGCCCGGCCGACCACGGCGCACTGCACAACGGCGTCATGCGTGCTCAGCACCGCCTCGATCTCGGCCGGATAAACGTTGAATCCGGAGCGGATGATCATCTCCTTGGTGCGCCCGACGATGTAGAGCGCATCGTTCTCGAAGCGCGCCAGATCTCCGGTGTTGAACCAGCCGTCGGGATCGATCGCCTTGGCGGTCAGATCGGGCGCGCGGTAGTAGCCGCGCATCACGTTCGGACCGCGGACGTGGAGCTCGCCGACTTCGCCTGCGGCAACCGGCTTGAGGTCGCGACCGACCAGCCTTGCCTCGATACCCGCCATGACGGTGCCGACCGCATGGTCGGCCCGCGGATTGTCGGGCCGGACGCCGGAGATGCCCGGCGAGCATTCGGTGATGCCGTAGCCGTTGAGCAGCGGCAAACCGAGCTCCTGCTCCACCCGGGATTTAAGATCGAGATCGAGTGGCGCGCCGGCGACCGAGATCACGCGCAACCGGCCGCGATCGAGCTTCGGCAAGCCGGCATTGCGGCGGTATTCAAGCAGACGCTGATAGGTCGCGGGCACGCCGTTGAGGATCGTGATGCCCTCTTCAGTCATCGCCTTGACCAGCGCGGCCGGATCATACTTGGCGACGAGGCGCACGGTGGCGCCGACCATCAAGGTCATCGTCAGCAGCGAAATGCCGACGATATGCGAGATCGGCAGCACGCAATATTGCACGTCATCGGCCGCCATCCTGCGGAAGCCCGCGGTGCCCCGGGCGCTGAACAGGAGATTGCGGTGGGTCAGCATCACGCCCTTTGGCGCGCCGGTGGTGCCGGACGTGTAGATCAGAACCGCGACCTGGTTGGCGCCGTCGGCTTCGACGGGCTCAGCCGCGGTTGCCAGATTCAAGCTGGTGACGGCAACGCCGCGGAGCGGGCCGACGTCCTGAATGGTAGCCTCATAACGCGCGGCATGCGCGGCAGCCTCCTGCGAGACCTCGACGGTGAGCAGCACGCGGCGAGCGCCGCTGTGATCCCTGATCTGATCCAGCTCCCGCGGCGACAGCCGCGGATTGACCACGATTGACCAGACATCGAGCCGGCTCGCCGCCAGCAGCAGGCAGGCCAGCGGAATCGAATTCTCGCTCACGATCATCATGCGATCGCCGGCGCGGATACCTAGTACCTGCAACGCGGCGGCGACGCGATCGACCGTTTGATCGAGTTCGCGATAGGTCAGCCGCATCGTATCGTCGATCAGCGCCGGATGATCCGGCGTCGCCACGACGTGGTGATTGATCACCTCGTGGATGCGGTTCGGCAAGCCTTCCACACTTCCTTCGGCAAACTGGGTCAACGCCTGCACTGAAACCTCCCTGTCGTAGCCGTTTTGGCCTCGTTGTTTTCCTGCGAAATCTCCCGCTCAGGCAGTTTTGCGCTGCCTCGCAGCGAGCTGGGCGACAATTTCGTCCTCGACCTCGCGCAGCCGGTCCTTGCCGAAGAATATCTCGTCGCCGACGAAGAAGGTCGGCGAGCCGAACGAGCCGCGCGCCACCGCATTGCTGGTGTTGTCGATCAGCTTCTTCTTCACCTCGTCCTGCTGGGCGCGGGCGATGATGCGATCGACATCGAGACCGGAGGACAGGAACGCCTCGCGGAACACCTGCGGGTCATCCATCTTCTTGGGCTCGGACCACATGTGGTGATAGGCGGCGCGAAAATACGGCTCGAATAGCCCCTCGAAATCGGCAGCGACGACGCCACGCATCAGCATCAGCGTGTTGACCGGGAAGAACGGGTTCGTCTTGAACGTCGTGATGTTGTGGCGGCGCAGGAAGCGCTCGGTCTCGAGCGCGTTGTATTCGGGCTTGTTCTTGATGCCGCGCAGGGACTCGCCGGGCGACATGTTGCCAGTGGCCTTGTAGACGCCGCCGAGCAGCACCGGGATGTAGTCGAACTTCACGCCGGTGCGCTTCTCGATCCCCGGCAGCGCGAGCTCGGCGAGATAGGCGTTGGGGCTTCCGAAATCGAAGTGGAATTCGACCTTGAGCGGAGCAGCCATGGAACGCCCTTCCCTTCGATGGACAGCGATCGTCTGTCGCTGCCGGTTGATCGTGGTTCCGGACCATAAGTTCTATTTTAGAACTGTCAATATGATATTTGTCATCCAATAGCTTGCTGTGAAGCATCATATTGAAATGACGTAAGTTCTGATTTAGAATTTAATTCGCGTGTCGTCGCAGACCGCTGGAGATGCTGATGAAATGGGATGCCCTCGAGGAGGAGCCGTGCTCGCTGGCCCGCACCGTGGCGGTGATCGGTGACCGCTGGAGCCTGTTGATCCTGCGCGAATGTTTCCTGCGCATCCGCAGGTTCGATGACTTCCAGGCGTCGCTCGGCATCACCCGGCATCTGCTCGCCGACCGGCTGAAGAAGCTGGTGCGCTTCGGCGTGCTACGCAAGATTCCCTACCAGGAAGCGCCGAAGCGCTACGAATACATCCTGACGCAGAAGGGGCTCGATCTCTATCCGATCATCATGTCGATCGTGCACTGGGGCAACATCCACATGGTCGATGCGCGCGGCCGGCCGCTGCTGCACGAGCACAAGACGTGCGGAAAGATGTTCGATCCCGTGATGGTCTGCTCGGAATGCGGCGAGCCGCTGAGTGCCAAGCACGTCCATGTGCATCCGGGCCCCGGCGCCCGGCGATCATCGCCGCTGCACGCCAGCGCGCGGGAGCGCACCAAGAGAAATGCCGAGCAGGGCTAGACTGTCCTTGCAGAAGCGGCACCTCGAGTAGCTGGTCGACAGCCGCTGATTTCAGTGTGCGGCCATCAATGCGACATTGCCGCCGAGCAGGCAACCGATGGGACGCCCGCCGGCGAAGCCGATGCGGACGCGAATCTCCGACAGGCGCCCCATCGCCCTGCCCTGCAGGATCCGGATCTCCCCGTCATTCGGCGCGACCAGACCGCTATCGAGCAGCCCGAAGGCCAGCGCCGCGGCCGCAATGCCGGTTGCGGCATCTTCGAGATAGCCGGACGAGCGCGGGAATTGCCGCGCCTCGAACAAGCGAGCCTCGAGGTCGATCACCGCAAAGGGGTACAACCCGGTCGATCCGATCCGGCGGCAGACAGCCTCGACGTCCTCGGCCGAGGGATCGAGCGCGTTCAGCGCTTCGGGAGAGCGCATCTGGATCAGAGTCTTAATCCGCGACGTGACCGCATTGCACGGCGTTGCCGCGCCGATCGCATCGGGCCCGATCGCGAGCGCGCGCAGCACGTCGTCGCGCTGGCTCACAGTCAGCGGAACAGTCTTGCCGGCCGGCTGGGTGATCTCGACGCGGGGCTCGCCGCGACCATCGCGGCCGATGAAGCCGGTGACGGGACCGCTGCGGGTCGAGATCCGGATCGTATCGCCTCCCAGCTTGCCGTGGCGCGCCAGCAGCCAGAGCGCACCGATGGTGGCGTGGCCGCACATTTCCATTTCGTGGTTCGGAACGAAGAAGCGCAACGTCGCGTCGAAATCGTCGCTTTCCGCCGGCAACACAAAGCCGGACTCGTGACCGTGGCGGCGGGCGACGTCCTGCATCTCGGATGCGCTCATGCCGCTCGCATCCACCACGATCGGACAGGGATTGCCGCCCTGCCCGTCCACCGTGAACACGCTGACCAGTTCGGCTGTCGTCATGATCTCGTCCCCAAACGCCTTGCCCTAAGCCGCGGCCCTTATTTGACCAGCGTCGCGCCGGTTTCCGGATGCTGCAACCAGCCGAGCAGTGCTTCGTGGAAGCGTGCCGGCGCTTGGATCTGCGGGGAATGGCCGAGATCGGGGAATTCGATCAGCTGGATATGCGGGATCCGCTTGGCGGCTTCCTTGCCGAGCACCGGATAGTTGCCGAGCGTCTTGCGGATCTCGGGCGGCGCGGTGTCCTTGCCGATCGCGGTGGTGTCCTTGTCGCCGACGAACAGCAGCGTCGGCGGCTTGATCTGCTCGAATTCGTAGAACACCGGCTGGGTCGCGATCATGTCGTAGAGCCGCGCCGAGCTCGACGCCACGGCGGCGCGGCCCTCCCCGCGATACATGCCGGCCAGCATCTGCACCCAGGTCTCGTAGGACGGATCCCAGGTGTCGGCGTAATAGGTGGCGCGCTCATAGGCGCGGATGCTGTCGGCGGTGACGCGGGTCTCGCGCTGCATCCAGCCGTCGAGGCTGAGCCACGGCACGCCCTTGGCCTTCCAGTCTTCCAGCCCGATCGGATCGACCAGCACCAGGCGATCGGTGGCGTCCGGATACATCAGCGCATAGCGCATCGCCAGCATGCCGCCGGTCGAGTGGCCGACCATGATCGCATGTTCGATCCCGAGCGAGGCGAGCAGCGCGCGGCTGTTGCCGGCGAGCTGCTGGAAGGTGAACTGGTAGCGTTCCGGCTTTGAGGATTTGCAGAAACCGATCTGGTCCAGCGCGATCACGCGATAGCCGGCGCCGCTGAGCGCCTTGATGGTGCCGTCCCAGGTCGCGGCACAGAAATTCTTGCCGTGCAGCAGCACCGCGGTCTGGCCGTTCGGCGTCGAAGGCTTGACGTCAAGATAGGCCATCTCGAGCTCCTGCCCCTGCGAGCTGAAGCGATAGTGCTCTACCTGATAGGGATAGTCGAAGCCCTGCAACTCCGGACCATAAGCCGGCTCAGTGGCTGATTGCGCCCACGCACTAGACGAACCGAGCGCAACGGTTGCAGCGACGGCAAGATGAAACAGGGTTTTCAGGTGCATCTCAGAGTGTCCAGCAATCAGGAGCGATCTCGTGATGCCGTAGCCGAACGGTTCGGCGACATCCAGCGGCCGACCGATGATTTGTTCGTGATCGGCTAAGGCCCCTCCCGTTACGCCGGATCGAACGCCCGGATCGGCGGCAGGTTGCCGTTGAAGCGCTCGACCTCGACGGTCGTGAGCTGGCCGGTGCAGCCCTGCGCGAAGGATGACGTGCCGATGTCGCGCGTCAGCACGTTCGGATTGCCGTGCACGCAGAGCGGCGCGTCCTCCTCGGGGTCCATCGGGTCGTACCAGGCGCCGGTCGGCAGCTGCACCACGCCGGGCGCGATGCCGTCGGTGACATGCACCGCGGCAAGGCAGGCGCCGCGCGCGTTGAAGATGCGGATGATGTCGCCGTCGGCGATGCCGCGCGCCGCAGCATCGCGCGGGTTCATCCGTGCGACCTCGCGGCCGCGATGTTTAGCGTCGAGCGAGTGGCCGCCGAAATCGAGCTGGCTGTGCAGGCGCGTCACCGGCTGGTTGGCGACCAGGAAGCATGGAGAGCCCGGCTTGGGCGTGTCTGATTTCTCGAGCCAGACCGGATGGCCCGGACAATCGGCATCGCCGTGATCCGCGATCTTCTGCGAGAAGATCTCGATGCGGCCGCTCGGCGTCGGCAATGGCCGCGCCACCGGGTCCTCGCGAAAGCGGCGCAGCGAGCCGCCGTCGTCGAGATGCTGCGGCACGACCAGGCTGCCGCGCGCCCAGAATTCGTCGAAGCTGGGCGACTCGAGCCCGCGCGCCGCGAGCGCCTTGCGGGTCGGTTCATAGAGATGTTCCAGCCACTCACGCGACGTGCGGCCTTCGGTGAAGGGCCCGCGCGCCCCTAACCGCTCGGCGAGATCGGCGAAGATCTCGTAATCGTCGCGGGCGAGGCCGAACGGCTCGGCGATCCGGTGCATCGCGACCATCAAGGGATCGTTGCTGGAATAGCCGATGTCCTCGCGCTCCAGCGTCATCGTCGAGGGCAGCACGATGTCGGCGTGGCGGGCGGTGGCGGTCCAGGCCAGTTCGTGCACGACCAGCGTGTCGAGCCGCGCAAACGCCTTGCGCAGGCGGTTGAGATCCTGGTGATGGTGGAACGGATTGCCGCCGGCCCAATAGACCAGGCGGATATCCGGATATGTCCGCGTCTCGCCATTGTAGCGATAGGTCGTGCCGGGATTGAGCAGCATGTCGGCGATGCGCGCCACCGGGATGAAGTCGGCGACGCCGTTGCGGCCCTGCCCGAGCGTCGGCCCCGGCACGGCGTTGACGCGGCGCCCGTAATAGCCGATCGCGCCGAGCGAATAGGCATAGCCGCCGCCGGGCAGGCCGATCTGGCCGAGCGCCGCCGCCAGCACCATGCCCATCCACACCGGCTGCTCGCCGTGCTCGGCGCGCTGCAACGAATGGGAGACGGTGATCAGCGCGCGCCGCCCGGCGAGCCGGCGTGCGAGCGCCTTGATGGTGTCGGCATCGATGCCGCAGATTGAAGCGGCCCATTCGGCGCTCTTCGGCACGCCATCGCTCTCGCCGGTCAGATAGCGCAAGAACACCGGCCAGCCCTCGGTGTAGCGATCGAGGAACGCCTGATCGTGCAGGCCTTCGCTGACCAGGGCGTGGACGATGCCGAGCATCAGCGCGGTATCGGTGCCGGGTGTCGCCGTCAGCCATTCGGCGCCGGCCTCCGCGGGCAGATCCTCGCGCAGCGGGCTGACTAGGACGAACTCGCAGCCGCGCCGGTGCGCGGCCTCCATCGCGCCGCGCTCGACATGCTTGCTGATCGAGCCGCCGGCGACCATCGAGTTCTTCAGCGCCATGCCGCCGAACGCCAGCACGATGTCGGTCTCATCAGCGATCTGCTCCCAGGTGACGTTGCGCTTGGTGATGTCCTCATAGCCGGTGAGGATCTGCGGCAGCAGCACCGAGGACGCGCCCGAGGAATAGGTGTTCACCGAGCGGACATAGCCGCCGAGCGCGATGTTGAGGAAGCGATGCACCTGGCTCTGCGCGTGGTGGAAGCGGCCCGCGCTCGACCAGCCATAGGAGCCGCCGAACACCGCGCCGGGGCCGACCGTATCGCGAATGCGCGCCAGCTCGCCGCCGAGCAGATCGAGCGCCTGCTCCCAGCTCACCGAGACGAACTCGTCGCGGCCGCGGCGCTCGTCGGGTCCGGGCCCGCGCTCGAGCCAGCCGCGGCGGATCGCAGGCTGGGCGATGCGCGCCTGGTGGCGCAGCGCGCCGGGGAAGTTGTTGATGATGCCGTTCGGATCGGGATCGCCGGCATAGGGCCGGACTTCGAGACCGGCTTGGCCTAGCCGCGCCGAGAACACGCCCCAATGCGAGGTGTGCGGCTTGAAACCATCGGACAGATCGAGGCCGGGATCGGGGTAGCCAATGGTCTCACTCATTCAGCAGCGTCCTCAGATGCGGGTCTCGAGCCCTGTCGCAAAGATGTCGTCAGTATCACGATCCGCGACCCCAAGTCTTCGGATACAGGGTTGCGCGACGCGCAGGCGGCCACGCGCACGGCACCCGCGAGCGCCGATGTCGCACCGCGCCTTGCCGGCCTCATCGCTGACGCCAGTGGAGCATTCGAGTTGTAACGGCATCGGCAGTCGGCTCCCTCTCCCGCTTGCGGGGGAGGCATAGGCGGCCTTCGGCCGCCGTTCCTGAGAACACGCCGATGCAAAGCATCGGCTACGGGTGGGGGCTCTCTCCACGAGTCATATTGTGGAGAGAGCCCCCACCCGCCGCGCGCTAGGCGCGCGTCGGCCTCCCCCGCAAGCGGGAGAGGCGAAGGGAACTCGCGGAGAATCTCCGCAAACGTCACACGCGATTGTCTCCGACAAGGCGCACGGCCAAAAACTCGAAAACAACCCCATGCAAAGGAGCAGGCCCGCCACGGGCGTTCAACCAGGCGGCTTGACACGTCGGGCAAATCAGGGGCATATTTCCAATATTCCGAAATCGTGCAAGCGCCGCTCTTAAGCGCCCTCGCCCGCAACAGCAGGCTCGCCGGCTGCGATCGCGGCCGAACATCCTCAACCCACATCGACCGCGCACCCAGGCCCGCAGCGAACGATCGCCTGCGCGTGCCGCGCGCGTTCCAGGGAAACATCGACATGACCACTGCCCCCGATCTCACTGTTTCGACGATGGCCGCCGCACCCGGCGAGCCGCAAGCCGCCATCCTCCCGCGCATCAAACTCTCGCGGCGCGGCTACGCGATCGATCACCCCGACCCGAGGCTCGGCGAGCAACTGATGGCGAATGCGCTCGGGGTCGCCGATCGCGACGCGATGGACGGCATCCTCAGGCAATTGGTCAGGGCCAGCGTGAACGGCGGCAAGCCCTGCGAGGTCAACCTCGCTTTCATGATCGCGATGGTGAAGAGCATTCGCCCGCGGGATTCCGTCGAGGCCATGCTAGTGGCGCAGATGGTTTCGGTGCATGTGATGGCGATGCGCTGTGCCCAGCACCTCGCGCATGCCGACGACCTCGCCCAGCACGACAGCGCGGCGCGCGCACTCGGCCGGCTCGCCCGCACCTTCCCCGCCCAGATCGAGGCGCTGAACCGCTACCGCAGCCATGGCGAGCCCGCCATCACCGTGCAGAACGTGAAGGTGGAGGACGGCGGCAACGCCATTGTCGGCAACGTCACCCAGCATGCGAGCGTGATCGTCTCCGGCGAGACCCCGGCACCCGCGGTGCGAGCGCCGAAGGCCGCGAGCGCCAGGCGAACGCATGAGCCCGCCGATGCCGGGCAGGACGCCGAGGCATGAGCGGTCACATCAGCACCACAGGCGCGATGCTGGCGAGCCCGCGTTGTGGCGCCAAAACCCGCACCGGCGGCGCGTGCCGCGCGCCGGCGGTGCGCGGCAAGAGGCGCTGCCGCATGCACGGCGGCGCAAAGGGATCCGGCGCGCCACGGGCAAACCGGAACGCGCGCAAGCACGGCCTGTTCACCAGGGATGCGATCGCTGAACGGAGGCAGATTCGGGCGTTGCTGGGGGAAGCGCGTCAGTTGCTGAAGGGAATGAGATTTCGACCATGACCCCGTCGTCCACCTGGTGGTGACTGTCGCGGCATCGACCTAGCTGGGTCCAAAAATCATGTAGAGCAGCGTCGTCCCCACAACGGCTGTCCAGCCGATCGAAGCTGCGATGGCCCACACCTGTATCGGCATTGGAGATCCCTCCGCAAATTCAATGAAGCAAAACGAAATGGAGCAAAACGAAGAGGTCGCTGGCGCTGACAGCGACCTCCTGGACCTGTTCTCAAATGAACATTTTCGAAATACAATCGCCGCCGAAGGTCCATCATCATTAGAGAATAAATCCGCGGTCCGGTGAAGAGCAAACACGCCCGGTCCCCAGCGGAACAATTGCAACGTTGCGAGGGCGACACACTTCCCTAAGGGCTGAGCGAGCAATCCCGATCGAACAGCCGGTTACGATGCCGGCGCTACACCGCCACGACAAGCATGGGCCTATTCCTGCGGCGGGATCATTTCCCGTACCTTCCCGGTACAGTCAGCGCGCGTCGATTGCCAAATCCCGCGCATGCCACGACATGCAGCCGTAGAGGCGTCGCATTCAGCGTGAAGTGAGCACGCATTTCACTCGGTGTGGAACTTGACGCCGACCCATCCGCCTTTGCGCCAAACCACATTGCACAACCAGGTCTTGCTCGGTGGAATGATGAGGGTGAACTGTTCGGGTAGCTCGGAATGCTGGTCTGCCCACACAGCGGCGCCATCTTCCGTGATGTCCCGCACGGTACAGCACAGCGACAGGTCGTCGAACCTGATCAGGGCATCATCCAAAGACGGATTGCGCGCAGACTTTCGTCTGTCGGGAAGGATAACCATTCCGTGGCCAATCAACAAATGATGCAAATCTGATCGATGCTCCGTCAGAAAGATTGCGTTTCCACTAACGAAGGCTTGATGCGGCGCCGCGCGCCAAAGCCCAACAAACCACTTCAGGCCCTGCGCCGATTGGATCGATCCTTCCCCCGTCGGCGGCGCGGCCAGTCACGGCGTCTTTGGGGAGGATCAAGCGATCTTGCCACCTCCGCCACTGGCTTTGCTGGCGGCTCGCTGGATGGCAGATCGACGACTGTTCGAGGCGGTGGCTCTATTCGATTGGCAACCGCCGCCTCGAGCGCCGCGAGGAATTGCCGTCCCTCATCGGTGATTTCCCAGCCTTGATGATCGCGAAGAACGAATCTGGCCGAGAAGATATTCAGATCCGGTGCATGCTGAGCCAAGCGCTTCATGCGATCGGTCCAGTCCTTGCCGCTGTTCATCAGGATTTCGACGGCGTGCCGGATTTCGGCAACAGAGGCGCGTCCGGCAGACTGGCCGGCCAGCACTTTCAAGACGGTCAGTTGGAAGGACACTTCCACGTCTCCGGTCTGGCTCTTGAAGTGTCGGCGAGGTCGGTTAACCGCCCGTCAAAATTTCGTCATCGCCGCTCAACAATTGACGCAATGGATCAAGCACTCCTGCCGGGATCAATCACGCAGCGGAGTTAGCCTGAACTAAAATGGATAGGTCGGCGGCCGGAGTTCCCGATTTAACCTGATCGCGCAGCATCAAGCTTAACGCGCGAGTTCGTTTGCTTTGACGCGGTCGCCGATCAAACATCAGCGGACCGGATATTGCCCTCCATCCGGATCCACCATGGCGAAGTCGTCGCGCCACGATATTCGGTGTGACGACTTCGTTGTTGGTCCGTCAGCAGGGTGCCCGCATGAGCGCAGCGACATGCGGGGACGGACCATGAGGCGCTGCACACATCATTTCAATTCGCCTTCCAGCCTCCGCAAACGGCGTCAGGCGGTGCCTTGACGCTCGGGCGGTCGCGGTCATATATGACGATCATCATATACCAGATCAGCCTCGAAACCCTGGAAGTTCAAGTCCCGCTCACGCCGGCAACCACCACAGGAGCACCATGCGTCGAATTGTCGTAACAGGCCTGGGGACGGTGTCCCCGCTGGGCTGTGGCACCGAACTGGTCTGGTCGCGGCTGCTGGCGGGGCAATCCGGGCTGCGGGCATTGCCGGAATGGGCGATGAGCCTGCCGGCGCGCGTCGCGGGTCAGGTGCCTGACAAGGCCGGGGATGCCGAGGGCGGGTTCGATCCCGATCTGGCGGCGCCGCGCAAGGACCAGAAGAAGATGGACCGGTTCATCCTGTTCGCGCTGCTGGCGGCGGCGGAGGCCACAGTTCAGGCCGGCTGGATGCCGGCCGAGGCGCGGGCGCAGGTGCGCACCGCGACGGTGATCGCAACCGGGATCGGCGGGTTTCCCGCGATCGCGGACGCGGTGCGCACGGTGGAGAAGAGCGGCACGCGGCGCCTGTCGCCGTTCACCGTGCCCGCCTTCCTGGCCAATCTCGCGGCCGGGCACATCAGCATCCGCTATGGCTACAAGGGTGCGATCGGGGCGCCGGTGACCGCGTGCGCGGCGAGCGTTCAGGCGATCGGCGATGCGGCGCGGCTGATCCGGTCCAATGAGGCCGACGTTGCGATCTGCGGCGGTGCGGAGGCCTGCATCGATCCGGTGAGCCTCGGCGGCTTTGCGGCCGCGCGGGCGCTTTCGACGTCGTTCAACGAGGCGCCCGCCCTCGCGTCGCGGCCGTTCGACCGCGACCGCGACGGCTTCGTGATGGGCGAGGGTGCGGGCGTGCTCGTGATCGAGGAGCTCGAACATGCCTTGCGGCGCGGCGCGACGCCGATCGCCGAGATCATCGGCTACGGCACGACGGCGGACGCCTATCACATCACCGCGGGGCCGGAAGACGGCGACGGCGCCCGCCGCGCGATGGAGATGGCACTCGCGCAGGCCGGCGTGCGCGCGAGCGAGATCCAGCATCTCAACGCGCATTCGACATCGACGCCGGTCGGCGATCTCTCCGAGCTGGAAGCCATCAAGCGCGTGTTCGGGCGCGAGGGCGGGGTTGCCGTCAGCGCAACCAAGTCGGCGACGGGACACCTTCTGGGAGCTGCCGGCGGCGTCGAGGCGATCTTCACGATCCTGGCGCTGCGCGATCAGGTGGCGCCGCCGACGCTCAATCTGGAGAACGCCGATCCGGCCGCGCAGGGCATCGACCTCGTCGCAAACGTTGCGCGGCCGATGGCAATCGAGCACGCGATCTCGAACGGCTTCGGATTTGGCGGCGTCAACGCCAGTCTCGTGTTTCGGCGGTGGGCCTGAACCGGCCGGCGGTTCACCTCTCCCCGGCGGGGAGAGGTCGATTTGCGAAGCAAATCGGGTGAGGGCCGCAGGTCTCACGAGAGAGCGTGACCCCTCACCCGGCGCGGAGCCTGTGCTCGGACGGCGCAAAACGCCGATCCGAGTGCGCCGACCTCTCCCAAGGGAGAGGTGGACCTTCGACGCGGCTCAACTTGATGTCATTACGCTCCAAAGCGCGATGGGGTTGGCAGCGAGTAACCGGCGTGAGCGCAGCGACATGCGCGGATGGACCATTCCCCGGCATCGCAGGCTAGAGCATGATCCGGAAAAGTGCGAAGCGGTTTTCCGAAAAGATCATGCTTAAACAAGAATCAAAGTGCGATGACCATTCAACCTGATCTCATCGCGCTTTAGGGCCCGGATGGTCCGGTGTCGCTGGACCGGCGACGGGACCGCCGGGCAGCAAGTCGAGCCGTCGCCGAGGCAGCGACGGCCGCATGCGCCGGGCGGTGCTTCGCGACATTCTCCGACAGCGTCCTACTCTTCCGGCGCAGCCCTTCGGTCGTGGTCCGGTTCTCCGGCCTGCGAGCGCACACGCGGGAGATTGCCGGTGCGGCGCGCGGCGAAGGATCGGACGGCTCGGGCGGCAGCTCCGAAAGCCGCGAGGCGCTGGCGCAGAGCAGGAGAAACAGCGCACGCTGCGCCTTGTATCGCGCTCCGGCCTGACTGCATTCCGAGCCGCACATGATGGCATGCCCGCCGGTACCGCAGACGGCCCATTTCCACCTGCCGCGTCCGCGCCGCTTCAGCACGATGTCGAACGCCGCGAAGCGCCCGTCGCCGGTCATGCCGCGAATCGATCCGGCAGGCCGCCCTTGAGCTCGTCCAGCAGGCGCTGCTCGCGCTCGATCCGGCTCCGGTAAAGTTCGCGCTCCTTCTCGGTCGCAGCGCTCGCCAGCAGCAGGCGATAGTGGCCGATGACCTTTTCGCTGCCGCGGATCAGCACGTCGCGGAGGTCGGTCATGACGACGCCTCCGCGCTCGACGTGGCGGGGGGATCTTTCGGCAAGGTAAACGCGACGGGGAATGTTTCGGAAACCAGCGCCTCGACGGCGGCCTGCTCCTCCGACAGACGCCGTTCGATGAACTGGCGTTCGAGGTCGGAAAGCCTCGTCTTCAGCAGGCGTCGATAGCGGTGGATGTTGTTGCGGTGGGTGCGGATGCGGGCAAGATCTTGATCGAACATCATCGTCACTCCAGACGGGCGTCGTTATCCTTTTCGGTTTCGAAAAACCGGAAACGAATTCCGGTGCGAGAAAATTTATCCAGGCCGCTCTCTCTGTCAAGCGTCGCCGCTCGCCTTGCGCGGCAATCCTTAACGGCCCGCATCGCCGAGCGCCATGCTGCGGCGCGGTGTCCGTGTCATCCAAAAATCCGGCATCAAAAAAATCCGGCAAAAAGTTTTCTGACCCTCTTGAATCGACCGGTGGTTTTTCTAAGTCATTTTTCGCCGCGAGAGCGGTGTGCCGGGCGCCTTGCAGGGTCCGGCGCGGGCGCCGGGCGGACGATCTTGCGACCTGCCGTCTTGCGTTCCTTCGTAACCATCTTGCTCTTTGGAGGACTTGGTATGAGGACCACCTTCGACTTCGCGCCCCTGTGGCGCTCCACCATCGGCTTCGATCATCTGGCCGGCCTCGTCGACAGCGCGCTGCGCCAGGCGAGCGAGGACAACTACCCGCCCTACAACATCGAGCGTTCCGGCGAAGACCACTACCGGATTTCGCTTGCGGTGGCGGGTTTCGGCGCCGACGACATCAGCGTCACAGCCGAGCAGAACGCGCTGACCATCGAGGGCAGGAAGCCCGAGAAGGCCGCCGGCGAATACCTGTACCAGGGCATCGCGGCGCGTCCGTTCCGGCGCGTGTTCAACCTCGCCGACTATGTCCAGGTCAGGCAGGCCTCGTTCAGGGATGGCCTGCTGATCATCGACCTGGTCCGCGAGGTGCCGGAGGCCATGAAGCCGCGCAGGATCAATATCGCGGCCGGCAACTCCTCCTCGCCGCAAATCGAGCAGAAGCAGGCGGCCTGACCGCGCGACCGAGGCGACGGCGGAACGCGGCGCGCCGATGCGCGTCCGCGCTCCCTCGCCCCATGCATGAAGGAGAGAAGACATCTGAAGGAGAAGAGCATGGCAATTCGTGATCTCGTTCCCTGGTCGAGAAACCAGGAGCTCGTACCCTCGCGCGGCAACTATGATCCGTTCATGACGCTGCACCGCGAGATGAACCGGCTGTTCGACGACGCCTTCCGCGGCTTCGGCGCGCCAAGCCTGTCGCCCCTGATGGAAGGGCGGTTCGGCTGGCCGCAGCTCGAGGTCAGCGACACCGACAAGACGCTGACGATCTCCGCCGAGCTTCCCGGCATGACGGAGAAGGACGTGCAGATCGAAATCGCAAACGGCGTCCTGGCCATCCGCGGCGAGAAGAAGGACGAGCGTAAGGACGAAGGCAAGCACTTCACCGAGCGCACCTACGGCGCCTTCGAGCGGCAGATTGCGCTGGAAGGCGTCGAGGAGGACAAGGCGGAGGCCTCGTTCAAGAACGGCGTCCTGACGATCTCGCTGCCGAAGTCCGAAAACCCGCGGGCCGGCGTCAAGCGCATCGCCATCAAGACCCAGTAGTGTGATCACGGGCGGCGGCATCTGCCGCCGTCCGACCTGCGACAACAATCGTCCCCTTCGGAAAGGAGCGTAAAGGGAGGCAAGCAATGACCGACGCCAACACGAACTCCGGCAAACTCCATCCCCTCTTCCACCCGGCCGCGCACTACGCGTCGCCAGACGAGGTCCTGAACGACGAGGCGCTCTCCGTGCCCGAAAAGCGGATCATCCTGTCGTCATGGGCGTCCGACATGTTCGCGGTCGAATCCTGTCCCTCGCTGCGCGAGATTCCGGGCATGGATCATCCGATCCGGCTCGCCGACATTCTCGCGGCGCTGCGCCGCCTCGACGGCGACGACGACGATCCGCCGCGGCCCGGCGGCGTCCCGATGCGGCTGCGGCGGCCTTGGGCCGCCGCGTTGCGGAGAACACAATGATGGTCACGCAAGCCGTTCTGACCCTGGTGCTGCTTGGCAATCAGGCGGCGGCGTGGATCGTGCCCTTCGTCGCCCTCATGGGTGGTCGTGCCGCGCCCCGAACACGGTGAACGTCGACGAGCAAGTAGCCCGCATGAGCGCTGCGACATGCGGGGGCGGACCACTCCCCGGATATCGCGGAGCCTGTCATCGGGCGCGCATTCGCGCGACCCGTTGGCTCATCCGGGCTACGCTTTGCTGTGATCGCAATCCGAAACGACAACCCAGAAAGCCCTCCCAACTCACTGATTTCAGGAGCCTTTTCGTTAATGAAATCTCAGTCAGAAAGTGCTATATTGTTGATATGGATAAGGTCACCGCCTCCTCGACCGCAGAGCACATCCGGACCCTCGCCCGGACGTTCGACGTGTCTTATTCCGAGGGTCCAAACGACCGCCTGGCCCATCATATCTCGCGCCTGGCCGGGGATACGGTCGAGCTGGACGAGATCGAGCGGTTACTCATTGGCCTGGTACGCGCGGAACGGATTACGCGGCAGGAAATGATCCTTCTTCAGGCCCGCTATCTGCGTGAAGCCAGGCCGTGACGTTTGATCCGTTCGGCGACTTCGAAGCGCGCGGATACCTACGCAATCTTGCCCAAGAGAAAGATCCCGCAATTGCAAGGAGGCTCGAACATGCCTCCTTCACGACCGGGATAGACGATGCGTTCGCGGCGCTTCAGAAAAAGAAGGCCCTGACCTACGCGGACGTACTGACCACGCATAAGACGCTCTTCGAAGCCATGTATCCGTGGGCTGGGCAGGACCGTCTTCAAACGGCACCGGACATCGCCGTCAGCCGCGGCGGCGTCTTGTTCGCACATCCCAACTCCATCCAAAACGCAATCGAATACGCTCTGAAGCTCGGTAGCGATCCCAAGACCATGCGCGAGAAGCCCGGTGAGGTCATGGGCTATCTGGCCCACGGCCATCCCTTTCTGGATGGCAATGGCCGCACGATCATGGTCGTTCACTCGATACTGGCTCAACGCGCCGGCTTCAGCATCGACTGGGCCGCCACAGACAAGACCGCCTACCTTCAAGCGCTCACAAAAGAGCTCGACGACCCCGGCAAAGGCATCCTCGACAAATATCTCGAACCTTATGTCCGCGCAGCGGTAAGCGATCTCAAAGAACACATCGCGGCAGCCAAGGGGCTCGATGGAGGCAGGGGCGAGATGGACGCCGTTCGCGGAAGCAACGACGATCCGGCGATACAAGCCGAGTACAAACAGCAGCAGCTCAAACGCCACTCAAAATAAAGCTGCTGCTTCAAGCGGCCTCGCTCGCACTCTGCCGCGCGTCACGCGCCTCACCCCTTCGGCACGCTCGCATCGATCAGCAGCTTCGCGACCGCGAGCGCCGACTGCGCCGGGCCGTCTTCGGACTGCTGGCCGGTGCTGTAGATGCCTTCGATCAGCAGCAACAGCGCATCGCCGAGCACGGCGGGGTGACGCGCGCCCATGCTGCTTGCGAGCTCGCGCAGGCGCTTGCGGAACACCTTCTTGTGCGCTTCGGCGACCTGCCGCGCGGGATTGTCGCGCGCCGGATATTCCACGGTGGCGTTGCTCAGCCCGCAGCCGCGATAGCCCTTGCGCACCGCGCGCGTCGACAGCCCCCTGACATAGGCGAGCACGTGCTCGCGCGGATCGGCATAGGATTTTCCGTCGGGCTTCTCGAAGTCCTCCCAGAAGGCGATGTCGTAGTCGCGCATATAGGCGGCAGCGAGATCGTCCTTGGAGGCGAAGCTGCGATAGAGGCTCGGCTTGGTGACGCCGGCGCGGTCCACCACCTCATCGACGCCGACGGCGCGGATGCCCTCGCGATAGAACAGCTCGGCCGCGGAGGCGCGGATGCGGTCGGCGGCCCTGGGGCCTTTTTCGTTCCGATGGGATCGGAACGGGGCTCCAGATTCTTGTTTTGACGCGTTTTCTTTACGCGAACCGGTAGCCACTTCGCTCGAAAACGCTTTGGCCGGGCGCTCCGCGGACGGTTCGACGGCTTTCTTCATGACGGCTCTCCCGACCTTCTCTCAATCCTCTTGACAATGTTACTGACCGGTACGTATACACGCCGCATCGCAACACGTACCGGTAAGTAACATGTCCAGCACCACCGTTCAAGAAGCTCCCGTGCGCCGACGTCCGTTCGGCCAGAACTACGCGTTCGTCGTCGTCGCCGTGATCTTCCTGGCGCTGCTCGCCTCCGCCGGCCTGCGCGCGACGCCGGGCGTGCTGATGCTGCCGCTGCAAGGCGCGTTCGGCTGGGATGTCGGCGTGATCTCGTCATCGGCCGCGGTCGGCATCTTCCTCTACGGCCTCGCCGGCCCGTTCGCCGCGGCCGTGATGCAGCGCTTCGGCATCCGACGCACGGTGCTGGGCGCGCTGCTGCTGATGTCGGCATCGACAGGCGCGAGCTATTTCATGACCGCGCCGTGGCAATTGTTCCTGACCTGGGGGCTATTGTCCGGCATCGGCTCGGGCGCGGTCGCCAACGTGCTCGGCGCCACCATCGTCAATCGCTGGTTCACCACCAATCGCGGCCTCGTCATGGGGCTTTTGACTGCGTCGACCGCGACCGGCACGCTGATCTTCATGCCGGGCCTTGCGGCATTGGTGGCATGGGGCGGCTGGAAGCCGGTGGTGCTGACGGTCGCCGCATGCTGCGCGGCGCTGATCCCGCTGGTGTATTTTCTGGTGCCGGAGCGGCCCGCTTCCGTCGGCCTGCGCTCGTTCGGCGGCAAGCATGACGATCATCCCGCGCCGCCGGCGCAGGGCAATCCGTTCGTCGCCGCGATCAGCAATTTGGTGCGCGCCGCGCAGACGCGGGCGTTCTGGTTCCTGTTCGGCACGTTCTTCATCTGCGGCTTCACCACCAACGGCCTGGTCGGCACCCACCTGATCGCGTTCTGCGGCGACCATGGCATCGTCGAGGTGCAGGCCGCAGGCCTGCTCGCGCTGATGGGGTTCTTCGACCTGTTCGGCACCACGCTGTCGGGCTGGCTCACCGACCGGTTCGATCCGCGCAAGCTGTTGTTCCTCTATTACGGGCTGCGCGGCCTGTCGCTGATCTACCTGCCCTATTCGGATTTCTCGCTGGTCAGCCTGTCGGTGTTCGCGGTGTTCTATGGCCTCGACTGGATCGCGACCGTGCCGCCGACCGTGCGCATCGCCAACGAGGCGTTCGGCGACAAGAACGCGCCGCTGGTGTTCGGCTGGGTGGTCGCGGGCCATCAGCTCGGTGCCGCCTGCGCCGCGTTCTTCGCCGGCTTCATGCGCTCGGCGCAGGGCGATTATCTGCAGGCCTTCATGATCGCGGGCCTGACCGGCATCATCGCGGCCGTGCTGTCGCTTTTGATCACACGGCGGCCGGCGCAGCCGGTGCTGGCCGCGGCGTGAGGCTCCCTCCTCGCGCTAAACCCTGTGCACGGCGTTGTCGCGGGTGGTGACCTTGATATCGGCATAGCGACAGGCGCCGTGGCGGCGTTGAAACGGCGCCACGGCCAGCAGCCAGATCTTCGAGATGGCCTTTGCCGATCCGCCGATATGGGCGACGTAGTCCGCCGCGATGTCGCGTTCCTGCGCTTGCCAGGTTCCGATATCCGCTTTCCCGGAACGGACGATCATATGCGTCTCGATCGCTTTCCAGGCGGGCAACGGGCAGATGATGGCGCCGCGGCGGGCAGTGCCGCGATCGTCCTTTCCGAATCGGAGGCAGCACCAGGCCTAAGGAGCCGGGAGCACTAATGGCCGGAGGAACGTCGGTTCATGTCCTCCAAAAGCTCGCGCATTGCATCGAACTGCGTGCCAAAGCCCTTCCAGTCGCCGGACCGCAATCGTTCGACGGCTTGATTGTAGCGATCGAGCGCCTCCCTCGCCTGGCTCGTCGACGGGCCTGTGACAGGCATGTCCTCATTCGCACCCGGCACCGGCCGCGCCGCGCCAGGCTCGACGAACAGAGCCGACAAGGCCTCGCCGAGCGTCTCCTTCATCACCACATGTTCGCCATAGGCCGCGATCACCCGTTTCAGCTCCGGCAAGTGCCCGTACTCCGCGCGCAGATAGAGCGGCGATACGTAAAGGATCGAGTTCTCGATCGGTATAGCCAGCAGGTTCGCCCCGCGTATCACCCGCGAGCCCATCTGATTCCACAAGGTCAGCTGCTGCGATATCTCCGTGTTCTGATTGATCCGCGCCTCGATCTGGAACGGCCCGTAGACGAGCTTGTCCTTCGGGAATTCGTACACGATCAGCTTGCCGTAGTCGGGCGCATCGCAACGCGCCGCCAGCCACGCGATCATGTTGTCGCGGCGGCTCGGCACCATGGGAACCATGAGGAAGAACTCGGCCCGCGCCTCGCCGGGCAGCCGCATGATGATGTAATATGGGCTCATCACCGAGGTGCCGCCGCCGCTGCCCGGCTGGCGCGGGAATTGCCAGAGATCCTCGCGATTGTAGAACACTTCGGCGGCCTCCATGTGGTAGGTCTGGAACAGCCGCGCCTGAATCAGGAACAGGTCCTCCGGATATCGAATGTGCTTCTGCAAGTCCGCAGGCATCGCCGCGAACGGCTTGAACAAGTGCGGAAAGATGCGCGCGTAGGTCGCCGCAATCGGGTCCGTAGGATCCATCAAGTAGAAATCGACGGTCCCGTGATAGGCATCGATGATGACCTTCACCGAATTCCTGATGTAGTTGAGATCGAAATCCTGCACAGGCGGCGCCGACGGAAAATAGGAACTCGTCGTATACGCATCCTGTATCCAGAACATCCGCCCGCCGCTGATAACCAGATAGGGATCATGATCGAGCATGAGGAACGGCGCGATCGCGGGTACCCGCTCCCGAATATTGCGCCAGATCATGATCCGGCTCTCCGGCGTGATGTAGTTCGAGAGCAAAAGGTTCGGATCGTTGAAGTAGTACGCGAACAGCGTTCGCCATGCCACCGAGCCGATCGGAATGCCGCCAGCGCCCTCATACTCCGCATACACGTTGTCTTTGCCTTTCGGATAATCAAACTCCGGCGCACCTCCCTTGACGATGACGTAGTCGTCGCTCTCCTCGCCGAAATAGATGCGCGGCTCGACGATCCTGGGGCCTCCGTCCGCAACCGGCGGAATGTCCCGCAAATAGAACAGCGGCAGACCCTCGCTGCTCTTGCGGGTGACCGGGCTCATCACCGCGCCATTGCCGTGGGTGAACAGCACGTGGCGGTTGACCCATGTCTGCGCATTTGGCGGCAGGAGCGAGGAGCGCAGCTCGCGCGCCGAGAGCATTACACTCTGGTAGGAATCGTCGAGCCAGTAGCGGTCAACGTCGAGATCGTGGAATCTGTAGTAGGTGCGGATCTCCTGCAACTGCGCGTAGGTATCCGACAGGGGCAGCCAGTCCCACAGCCTGATATTATCGATTGTCGCCTTGTTGGCGTCGAGCGTCTTGAGGGTAAGCTTCTGTTCGGCGGCAAAGGGCTTGGCTACGATCTTGTCGAGATCGTACGCCTGCCGGGTGAGCGCGATATTGCGTTCGATGTAGGGCTTCTCCAGCTCCAGCTCGCTCGGCTTGACGAAGAATTGCCGGAACAGGGCGGGGACGACGCCGGACAATGCCGGGGCGCCGATGACGAAGAGCATGACCGCCGCCGCCGGAAGCCGGTAGCCGCGCGTCCGCAGGTTTGCCCACGCGACGAGCGCCGCGGTGATCGAGAGGGCGATCATGAGCCACAGGGCCGGCAACCCCACATGCACATCGGTGTAGCTTGCGCCGACGACAACGCCGTTGTCGCCGTAGAGCAGCAGATAGCGGTCGAGAGCGTAGGACCAGGCCTTCACCGCGAAGAGAAGGCCGAGCAATGCCGAACCGTGGGCGATCGCCATGGGCGACATCGACCGGTGATGAACGTCGTATTCGATATCGCCGCGAGCCCAATAGATCGCTGCGGCGAACACCGCGCTCAGGACCAGGGTGAGCAGGATCCAGTTCTTGATCAGGACATAGGCGGGCAGCGAGAACAGGTAGAAGCCGAGGTCCTTGTTGAAGAGCGGATCGTCTGCGCCATAGGGCGCCTGATAGAGATACTTCAGGAAGGTGCCCCAATGGCCGACTTCGGCCGCCGCGACGAGCAGCGCGGGCAAGGCTGCTCCGCCTGCGACGATCGCGGGCCACGGCAGTCGATCCAACAACAGCGCAAACGGATCCGGCGGCGCGCTGCCCGCGACCTGCCAGACGGGCGCCGCGGCAACCTGTGTCGACCGCTTGCCGGCTAAACGCAGCGCGATACACCCGTTCACCCCGAGGATGAGAGCCGTTCCCGTCCAGGCCGCAGCAAAGGTGGCAACCTTGGCGCCGATGGTTGTCCAGAAGATTTGCAAATAGCCGACCGACGAAAACCACAGCCAGTCGACCAGGAAATCGCTCGCGAGTGCGAGCAGGACCAAGCAGACCACAATGGCAATGGTCGCAAGGATCAGCCTGACCACGCCACTTTGTCGTGGTGCCTTCCGTTCGGGTCCGGTAATCCCGATCGTCATGGCTGCAATCATAGCGGAAATGAGGGGCGTCTGCCCGCCTGATTGGGACCGGGATTCCACGGAGTGCAAAACAGCCCGCGCGAAATCACGCTCCCGCGACGAAGCCGCTTCGGACAAGGCTATGGAATGGCGCGGCTTTGGCACGCCGTTCAGAATAGAACTGCGAACTCTTATGCGATTGAAATTGTTCTCTAATTCCAGACTGCGCCCACGTTATTGAGTGCAGATGGAGCAACGCGAGGAAGCCGGGAGCGCGCCATACCCTCGATCCGATCGAGCACGTCACGAAGCGCCGGAGCTCACGGACGAGCAGCGCGCCAGCGTCTTTGACCCCAACGCGGCCAAGCTGCTCAACATCAGCCTCAGCTGGCACTGCGGAGACGCCGGCGCCCGGCGGCTCCGGCGTCACCGCTCCCCGTGGCCGTTCGCCGAGCGGAACAGTTCGGCTTCGGATGCGTTTTTCCGACCGAAGAACGCCATTGGGCGGAACGCATGTGCTGATGCGCAACGACCGACCTGCCGTTACGCTTGAATGCCCCGCGTGCAATCGCGCGACGGTGCATCGGCTTCTTTACGTCAAGAACGGTTGCGACATCCTGCAATGTCCTGACTGCGGACTGGGACGCACCGAGACATCGAGCTTCGACCCCCTCGCCTATTATGACGATGGCTACTTTTCCGGCCGTCAGTCCGACGGCTACGCCGACTATCGCGGCGCCGAACCCGTGCTACGGCGCGAGTTCGCCCGCACGGTCGAGTTCATCCAGCGCCGCAAGGCACAGGGCTTCTTGCTCGAGATCGGCTGCGCCTACGGCTTCTTTCTCGATGAAGCGCGCCGCGCTGGATTTGAGGTGAGCGGCATCGAGCCCGCAGAAGCGGCTGCAGCGCATGCTGGCGATCTCGGCTTGAACGTCGTGCGCGGTCCGCTGAGCGAAGCGACTCTCAAGTCGCTTGGCACCCTGGATGTCATCGTCCTCCTCGATGTCGTCGAGCATCTGCCCGAGCCGAGGGAAGCCCTCGCGCTACTTGCGGACCATCTCCGGCCGGACGGAATCATCGTGCTGACGACCGGAGACTTCGGTTCCTTGGCAGCGCGATCGACCGGCGCGCACTGGCGCCTGATGACGCCGCCGCAGCACCTCTGGTTCTTCAACCGCGACAGCATCGCGTCTCTGGCCGATTCGATCGGTCTTCGCATAGAGAGTTCCGATCACCCCTGGAAATTCGTGCCGTTCTCGCTGATCACCTTCCAAATCGGTCGCATGCTCGGCCGCAAGATCGCGGCCAGCCCGACCGGCAACCGGTTCGCCATTCCGGTGAACCTGTTCGACGCGATGCGCGTGGTCTTGAGCAAGGCGCCCCCACGTCCGGACACGAGCTTCCCATGACCGGCCGGATTCGCAATCCCTGGGTTGTTGTCGCGGCGTACAATGAAGCACCGGTGGTCGGCAGCGTCGTGTCCGGCATTCGCCGCGCCGGATACGCGGTCATCGTGGTCGATGACGGCTCCGCCGACCGCACCGGCGACGTCGCGTTGCTCGCAGGTGGGGTCGTGGTCCAGCATCCGATCAACCTCGGACAGGGCGCCGCGCTACAGACCGGCATCGACTTCGCCCTCGAGCAGCATGCGGATGCACTCGTCACGTTCGACGCCGATGGTCAGCATTCCCCCGCGGCCATCGCGGCGCTGCTCGCGGCCATCGAGCAGCCCGGGATCGATTTCGCGCTCGGCAGCCGATTTCTCGCCGGCGCGACGGCAAATCTGCCGGTGCTGCGCCGCATCTTGCTCGGCGCCGCGATCCGGTTTACGCGCGCGAGCACCGGACTGCCAGTCACCGATACCCACAATGGCCTACGGGCGATGACCGCGCGCGGCGCCCGCGCGATCTCCTTGCGACAGAACCGAATGGCACACGCGTCCGAGATCCTGCACCAGATCGCCCAGAGCCGCCTGCGCTTTGTCGAGGTGCCGGTGAACATCGAGTACAGCGCCTATTCGCTGGGCAAGGGTCAACGCATCACCGATGCTCTGACCATCCTGATCGATCTGTTTGCGCGGAGACTCTACCGATGATCGCGCAGCTCTTTCTGACCGTCCTTCTCGCGTTGGTTCTGGTCTACGCATGGTCAGCGCATCGAACGGTGCCGATCATCGGGCTGTTCGCGAGCGGCGCCGCGCTCGCCGGCCTCTACTTCGTCTGGGTGCCGGAGCATGCCACGGCGCTTGCCGGCTTCGCGGGAATCGGCCGCGGGACAGACCTCATCGTCTACACCTGGGTCGTGATCAGCCTGCTCATCATGCTCCACTTGCATCTCAAGCTGCGGCTCCAGCTCGACATGATCACGCGGCTGACGCGCGCCGTGGCGATCGATCGCGCCAAGGAGAGCCGGCGTGAGGCAGGCCGCCCGCGAAAACGTCGCCCGGTCACGTTAGCCCGAAAGGCCGAGGCGCCCCCGATCGAATTGCAGGCGAAGAAGTAGATGCCATTGCCAAGTCGCGCGGGGCAAGTTTGTGCAGGCAGGCGTCACTCACCGAGCCCGCGACGAATTGGCGTAGATCCAGGCGAAGGGGCGGCCAAATCGTTTGACCTCGTCAACCAGTACGGCCGTCGTGCCATCGGCACAAGGCCAGCGCTCGGTGGCGATCAGGTAGTCGGCCTTGTCCAGATGTGTTTCGGCAATCCAGTTGCGACGGAACATCACGCCGGCCAGATTCTCGCGCCAGGCCAGGCAGAGCAGCACGCGCGGTGAATCGCCCGCGAACCGGCCTTCGGCGTCAATTCGCGCCTCGAGGCGGCGCAGCGCCTCGGGAGCCGCCATGCTCCAATAGTCGAGGTCGAAGCGGCCGTAAGCGCCGGGGACGCCGCCTGCCAGACCGTTCATCGCGATATATTCAAGCGGATGCAGGATGATGAGCGTCGCCAGGATGGTGGCCGTGTGCGCGCCCCCGAGGGCCACGGGCACGATCGGGAGGCGCCGCAAGAACGGCAACAGGCTCGCGAGCCCGCGCGCGGCGACGATGGCGAGCATAGGGATCACGAACAATACGTGGCGGACACCGTCATAGAGCGTCGAACCTTGCAGGATGAGCACCGCGGTAGGCCCGAACGCCGCGACACTAACGACCAGCACCGCGCGCGCTCCTGCGAGCTCGGAAGCGACCGGTCGCAGTCCCGCGACGCCGGACCGACGCAGGGCGCTGAAGGTGGCGCGGATCCACGACCCTGCAGCACCGATCCAGACCGCCATGCCAAGCAACAGCAACGCCAGAAAGCCCTCCGGCAGACGCGCCACGAGCTGTCCCGGGATGTACCAGGCGGGCACGTTATCGGTGAACGTGAGCCGGCCCCAGTTCTGGAATTCGAACGACGTGTCGAGCGTACCAAAGTGCCGATATGCCTCGAGGAATTGCGTGAGCGGATTTCCAATCTGCAACCACGGCCAGAGCGCAACCGCTGTCAAGCAGGCGATGAGGATGACGAGCAACGTATGCAAGGCGATCTGAAGCAATTGGCCATAGCCCGTGCGGCCATGGCGCAGCAGCACCTCGAGCGCGCACAGGCTCATGCCGCCGACGAGGTAGGCGTGCGTGATCACCCCGCCGGTGCGCGTTGCGATGGCGAGACCGGTGGCAAGGCCTGTCATAAGGGTCAGACGCCAGCTGGGCGCCCCCTGCCGCACCATCAGGACGATCGCGAGGGTCGACCAGCTCATGGCGAACAGGAACGGCACGTCGATCGGGGCGAAGAACAGGTTGCCGTAGAGGTAGCCGGTCAGCAGGCACAGGGTGAGCGCCGTCAACCCAGCCCAGGACCCGACCGTGAGCCGTGCGATCGGCACGACAGCGGCGAGCCCAGCGAGACCGACCAGAAAGGTCATGGTGTGCCGGACCGTGATCGGGCTCGCGAGCGCAAGCGACTGCACCGCCGCGACGAGCATCTGAAACCACGGTCCATACATCCACAGATACTCTTCGACCGTCTCGAACTGAGACCGGTCCGCAAAAGCGCTCGTGTACCAGGCAAGCGCCTTGGGGCCGTACTCGTCGGTGTTGAATTCGTCGGTCGACAGCCCGTAGTCCGCGGCGGTCGCAAGCCCGATGATTAGGGCCACGCCGAGCACAAGGAGCACGAGCAACGTCTCGGCATGGCGAGCAGCAAATGCGAGGCCGAGTTGCGGCCTCACAAGCCCGGAGCTGTCGCGATCCACCCGTTCAAGCGCCATGCAATGTCCTTAACCGGTTGCATGACCACGCACTGGGACCGCCCGGAACGCGGTGGGAATTTGCGCTGCGGAAGCACCCGTCACTTGAAGCTATCATCTCGCTCAACCGCTTAATCGGGAACGACCCCCAGCGCACCTCAAGTGTTGTACTTTGGCTGGACTTCGGTAACACGCCTGACGGGAACTTTGTTCCCGAGGTTTCAAATCAGGTCAGCCAAGGCGGATGAGCAATCGCGATCCTTCTTGCCGGAGGTGCCGGATTCATTGGAGCCACACGGTGTACGAACTTGTTGATCGTGGCGAACAGCCGCGGACATCGACCGCAAGTCTGCGTCTTGACTCATCCCGAACATCGCATTGCAAGCATCAAGGCCTCCATATGCCAGGCTAGATCAAGCGATCGAGGTCGGGATGAGGTGCCTGCATATATTTGCCGCTCCAGATGGAGAATCCCATTTTGGGGAGGTGGACGTCGCGACGACGATGACCCCGCTATTCCCCAACGAGCGCCTTTTGAGCTTTCGGCATACTACCTGGCGTCACGCGTCCGTTTTGTTCACATCCCAGCTGGGATGCGCGAAGCCGGTTTTCACATGCCACCGGATAGACTGCTCGCCGTATGGCCGGACGGCCACGTGGAATTCGAGACGAGCGATGGAAAGGTGAGACGCGTTACTGCAGGACATGCAGTCCTCGTCGAGGATACCCACGGGAAGGGACATATCTCGCGCCATCCACCGGAAGGACAGAACCTTATTTTGGTTATGCTGCCAAACGGTCTTGGGTTGCCATCTGACTAATCAGCTTCGCGGCCCTTGGCCGATGCCGATGAACCGGCAACCTTCCGAAAGGGGGGCATCGTGTGGCAGTGTAGGAAACGACGACATCCGGCAGCTTTGGCGCTCCCTAGGGAACTGCGGGAACTTCACCAAATCAACTGCTTAGCGCCAGATTTGGGGCAAACATCCTCCATTGATCTCCAAAACGTTTTAGCCATCCGCCCCAAACTCGCCGCTACCTTCAAGCATGAACGCAGTAAAAAGCCGACTAATTAGGTCGAGCGCTTGATAGATTGGCAAGTTGCGATGAAAGGATTTGCTTTTCAGGTGGGCTTCCGTTCGCCCATCAGTATCTGTCCATGAAACCTTAAACAGCGTGCTGCAACCCTTCGGCAACTCGATTGGCGCTTGAAAGCCAAAATCAACTCGCTCGGGATAAGACACATTAATATTGGCATCGCCGACGCTATAGTCCCCAGGGAGAATTGGCCCCTGCAAAGCTATGCAAACAAAGAAATCAATTTTCGATGGCGTTTGCACAAGTCTTACTTATGTTTTTCGCGATTGCTGCGTTCTAGGTTTAAGATGCGGCTTCCGCACGTTCTGGTTTATAAGCCTCCGACAGTCGCTGGGCAATGAATTGCCGGACCCAGCCACATCATCAGTTTTTCCTTCCATCATTCGAAATGCGATTTCCGCGTCGACAAGGCTTATGACGCGGGCTTCCATGGCGCGTCCGCCTTCCCGACGCCGATGACTTTGAATACACCCGGCGGAAGACTGGCGTCCCCCGTCGTCGTTGAGAAGGCGATGTCGCTTAAGAAGGCGCTAGACGCACTGCCACGAAAACACGTTTGCATTCTCACGACGGAATACGGCAAGCCCGTCTACGGCTTCAGCGGTTGGACGCGCGACGCGATGGATGAGGCCGGCCCGCCGCTCGACTGCCGACCGCACGGCCTACGCAAGACGTTCGGACGCCTCCTCGCCGATGCTGGCGCGACTGCGCACGAGATCATGGCAGCGATGGGCCATCTCACTCTGCTGAAGCTGAACGCCATACGCGCGAGGCGGATCGGCGGCGCGGTGGACGCCGCGCGATCGCGAAGCTCGAGGACCACAAGGCGAACAAAATGCCCCAAACCCATTCTGCAGGTTTGGGCAAATCGCCAAAAAGCTGAAAGAGATCAACGCGTGGAGGGCCTGGCTGGCGCTCCCTAGGGGAATCGAACCCCTGTTTCAGCCTTGAGAGGGCCGCGTCCTAACCGCTAGACGAAGGGAGCGTTGAGAGGCAAGGCAATAGCCTTGAAATCCCCCCGCCGCAAGGTGCCTTGTGCATTGCGGCGGGGATTTTGTCATCCATGCTTTACAGACCGGGCCGGCGGTTTCGGCATGGATGGGGTCCCAAACGGGCCAAGCCCGGGGCCTCAGCGCGTCGCATCCGCGCGGATACAGCGATGCGGCCGCGCCGATTGCATGACGGCCACCTCCGGATGTCATGTCTGCGTCGCACACGGCCCTGCTTTTGACAAACCGCAAATGCAAAACTGCTCTCTCTAGAACACCTGCCTGTGAAGTCACTCGCCGCCTTGCTCTGCTAACATCGCAGCCCTTCACCATGCTGCGCCGGGCAAGGCGCTCGAGAAGCAAGAGGAGTGCTTGGAACAAAGCGCAATCCCTTGGCGCACGACAATTTGGCTCACCAACATCTTCACAAACATCTTGGCAAAACAAACATCAGCGCGGCCGCAGGCGATGGAAGACGTTCCGCACCTCGCGCCGCAACCGGTCAATAGCTTAGGCAGAGCGAGGACAGACCATGATCAAACTAAAAATCAACGGCCAGGAACAGAATTGGGACGGCGATCCGGATCTTTCGCTGCTCTGGTATCTGCGTGACGAAGCCGGCCTCACCGGCACCAAGTTCGGCTGCGGCCAGGCGCTGTGCGGCGCCTGCACCGTGATCATCGACAAGGAGGCGGTGCGCGCCTGCATCACCTCGGTGTCCGACGCGGCCGGCCGCGAGGTCACCACCATCGAGGGGTTGCACCCGACCGGCGACCATCCGGTGCAGAAGGCGTGGCGCCAGGTCAATGTTCCGCAGTGCGGCTATTGCCAGGCCGGCCAGATCATGCAGGCCGCGGCGCTTTTGGACCAGAACCCGAAGCCCAATCACGACCAGATCCGCGAAGCCATGTCGGGTAATATCTGCCGCTGCGGCTGCTACCAGCGGATCGAGAATGCCGTGCATCTCGCATCGACGGGGGTGTGACATGAATATCCGCACCAATCCGAACAAGCTTCGTGGCTTCGAGAAGCACGCCAGGATCGAGAATCTTTCCCGCCGCAGCATCCTGAAGGGGCTCGGCATCGCCGGCTCCTTCGTGCTCGCCGCGCCCGTGATGACGCGCCAGGCGTTCGCCTATGAGACCGGTGCCGGCAAGATGCCGCACGGCGTCGTGGTCGACCCGCGCGTGTTCGTCGCGATCGCGCCCGACGGCGTCGTCACCATCCTGGCGCACCGCTCCGAGATGGGCACCGGCGTCCGCACCAGCCTGCCCTTGATCGTCGCCGAGGAGATGGAGGCCGACTGGTCGCGCGTCCATGTCCAGCAGGCGCATGGCGATGAGGTCAAGTTCGGCAACCAGGACACCGACGGCTCGCGCAGCACGCGGCACTATCTGATTCCGATGCGCCAGATCGGCGCCGCCGCGCGCACGATGCTGGAAGCCGCCGCCGCCAAGAAATGGGGCGTGCCGGTCAGCGAGGTGAAGGCGCAGAACCACGAAGTCGTGCATTCCGCGAGCGGACGCAAGATCGGCTTCGGCGATCTCGCGGCCGATGCCGCCAAGGAACAGGTGCCCGATATCAAGGGCCTCAAGCTGAAGGATCCGAAGGACTTCCGCTATCTCGGCAAGGGCCAGGTCTCGATCGTCGATTTGCACGACATCACCACCGGCAAGGCGCATTACGGCGCCGATACCCGCCTGCCCGGCCTGAAATACGCCGTCATCGCCCGGCCGCCGGTCACCGGCGGCAAGGTGAGGTCGTTCGACGACAGCGCGGCGATGAAGGTGCCGGGCGTCGAGAAGGTCATGGAGGTCAAGGGTTGGCCGTGGCCATCCAAGTTCCAGCCGCTCGGCGGCGTCGCCGTGATCGCCCGCAACACCGGCGCTGCGATCAAGGGCCGCGATCAGCTGAAGATCGTCTGGGATGACGGCGCCAATGCCAAGTACGACTCCGTCGCCTATCGTGCGTCGCTCGAAGAGGCTGCGCGCAAACCCGGCCTCGTGGTGCGCAAGGAAGGCGATGTCGATGCGGCGTTGAAGAGCGCCGACAAGGTCATCACCGGCGAATACTACCTGCCGCATCTCGCCCATGTCAGCATGGAGCCGCCGGTCGCGGTTGCCGACGTCAAGGGCGACAAGGCCGAGATCTGGGCGCCGGTGCAGAGCCCCGGCGGCACCCGCGAGGATGTCGCCAAGACGCTCGGGATCCCCGAGGACAATGTCACCATCAACGTGACGCTGCTCGGCGGCGGCTTCGGCCGCAAGTCGAAATGCGACTTCGCGCTCGAGGCGGCTTTGCTGTCGAAGGAACTCGGCGCACCGGTCAAGGTGCAGTGGACCCGTGAGGACGACGTCCATCACGACTTCCTGCACACGGTCTCCGTCGAACGGATCGAGGCCGGCCTCGACAAGGGCGGCAAGGTGATCGCGTGGCGGCACCGCAGCGTGGCGCCGACCATCGCCTCGACCTTCGCCGCCGGCGCCAATCACGAAGCGCCGTTCGAGCTCGGCATGGGCCTGATCGACAACCCGTTCGAGATCGCCAATCTGCAGTGCGAGAATCCGGAAGCGGCCGCGATGACGCGGATCGGCTGGTTCCGCTCGGTCTCCAACATCCCGCGCGCCTTCGCGGTGCAGTCCATGGTCGGGGAAATCGCGCACGCGACGAACCGCGACCAGAAGGACATGCTGCTGGAGCTGATCGGATCGCCCCGGATCGTCAACCTGTCCTCGGTGAAGGATCCCTGGAACTACGGCGAGCCCTATGAGAGCTACCCGATCGACACCGCGCGGCTGCGCAAGGTGGTCGAGCTGGTTGCCGAAAAGGGCGAGTGGGGCCGCACCGTGCCGAAAGGCCACGGTCTCGGCATCGCCGTGCACCGCTCCTTCGTCAGCTACATCGCGACCATCGTCGAGGTGGCGGTCGACGACAAGGGCAAGTTCACGGTGCCGCGGGTCGATACCGCGATCGATTGCGGCACTTACGTCAATCCGGAGCGGATCAACTCGCAGATCGAAGGCGCTGCGATCATGGGGCTGAGCCTCGCCAAATACGGCGAGATCAGCTTCAAGGACGGCAAGGTCCAGCAGAGCAATTTCGATGACTTCCCGGTGATCCGGATGGACGAGTCGCCTGGCATCACCAACGTCTACATCGTGCCGCCCGGCGCGGACACCCCGCCGAGCGGCGTCGGCGAGCCCGGCGTGCCGCCGTTCGCACCGGCGCTGATCAACGCGATCTTTGCCGCCACCGGAAAGCGGATCCGTGCATTGCCGATCGGCAAGCAGCTGGAGACGTGAGGCAGTCGTACCGCTAGACGAAAAGATCGGACGCCCGCGACGCTTTGTTCGCGGGCGTCTTGCTTTGAAGGCAGGATGATTTTGGATCGTCGATCGCAGAATGGGTTCCTTCGTCATTGCGAGGAGCGACAGCGACGAAGCAATCCATCGCTCCGCATATGCGGACAGATGGATTGCTTCGCTTCGCTCGCAATGACGTGGATAGAACCGTGCGCGGACCGGGAAGCGGCCGGTCTCCCCAACCGCCGCTTCCCGATCGCATCGCCCCCTGTCGGAAGGTCGCGCGTCTCTTGCTACTTCTTGTCGAGCGCGAACACCCAGATCACGCCGCCTTGCGGGACGTTGTTCTCGAAGCCGTTGACCTTGCCGGCCAGCGCGTCCTGGATGCGCTGGGCGTCGACGCCCCAGCCCGACTGGACCGCGATGTACTGCGTTCCATCGACCTCATAGGACATCGGCATCGCCATGATGCCGGAGTTGGTCTTCTGCTCCCACAACAGCTCGCCGGTCTTGGCGTTGAAGATGCGGAAGGCGCGGTCGTTGGTGCCGCCGGCGAGAACGAGATCGCCTGCGGTTGCCGTCACCGCGCCGAACAGCTGCGACGTCTTGTAGCCGTGCTGCCAGACCTTCTTGCCGGTGACCGGATCCCACGCCTGCAACTCGCCGAAATGATCGGCATTCGGCGCGGGGATCAGTCCGATGTCTTCCGGCTTGGTGCCGAGCCAGAGCTGGCCGGGAACCAGTGGTTGCTTCTCGCCGGTGAAACCGCCGCAGAAGTTTTCGTTGGCGGGAACGTAGACGAGCTTGGTGTTCGGGCTATAGGCCGCCGACGGCCAGTCCTTGCCGCCCCACAGTGATGGGCAGAACTCGACCCGCTTGCCGAGCACCGGCTTGTGCTCGGGATCGACGATCGGCCGGCCGGTCTCGGCCTCGATGCCCTTCCAGACATTGGTCTTCACGAACGGCCAGCCGGCGACATAGTTGATCTTGTCCGGCTTGCGCTCCAGCACCCAGAAGATCGCGTCGCGTCCCGGATGAACCAGGCTCTTGAACGACCGTCCGTCGCGCTGCATGTCGATCAGCATCGGCGCGTCGACCTCGTCCCAGTCCCAGGAATCGTTCTGGTGATACTGGAAATGGGTCTTGATCTTGCCGGTGTCGGGATCGAGCGCGAGCACCGAGCTGGTGTAGAGGTTGTCGCCGGCATGCATCGAGCCGGGCCATGGCGCGGCGTTGCCGACGCCCCAATAGACCGTCTTGGTGTCCTTGTCGTAGGTGCCGGTCATCCAGGCCGATCCGCCGCCCGACTTCCAGTCGTCGCCGCTCCAGGTCTCGTGACCGGGCTCGCCTTCGCCGGGGATGGTGAAGGTGCGCCACAGCTCCTTGCCGCTGCTCGCGTCATACGCGGCAACGTAGCCGCGCACGCCGAACTCACCGCCGGAGCCGCCGACGATCACCTTGCCGTCGACGGTGAGCGGCATCAGCGTCATGTACTGACCCTTCTTGTAGTCCTGGACCTTGGTGTCCCAGACCACCTTGCCGGTCTTGGCGTCGAGCGCGACCACGTGGTCGTCGGTCGTCGCGAGATAGAGCTTGTCCTCCCACAGGCCGACGCCGCGGCTCGTCGGATGCAGCTGGAACAGATCGTCGGGAAGCTGCCGCTTGTAGCGCCAGTACTCCTCGCCGGTCTTCGCATTGAGCGCGATCACCTGCCCCATCGGGGTCGCGACGAACATCACGCCGTTGTTGACGATCGGCGGCGCCTCGTGGCCCTCGATCACGCCGGTCGAGAATGTCCAGGCCGGCTTCAAGTCTTTGACGTTGGATGTGTTGATCTGGTTGA
The DNA here is from genome assembly GCF_040446015.1 of Bradyrhizobium sp. INPA03-11B. Classification (NCBI taxonomy): domain Bacteria; kingdom Pseudomonadati; phylum Pseudomonadota; class Alphaproteobacteria; order Hyphomicrobiales; family Nitrobacteraceae; genus Bradyrhizobium; species Bradyrhizobium sp. INPA03-11B. The sequence continues at coordinate 3,659 of NZ_JASGSR010000018.1, read as the reverse complement.
GCGGACTGAAACCCTGTCCGTCATAGGTCCGGCGATAGAGCATCCAGTTGCCGGGTTCGGGATTTTCGAGACGCTGAGACGTCACCGGACTGTAGTTTTCGATCGGCCCCGCGACGGCGTAGGTCGAAATGAGGCACGTGAATGCGACACAACTCGACAGTAACCACTGCTTGCTTGTCATGAGATGCTACCTCCCTGCTCTGTTCTATTTTTTCAGTTTTATTTAGATCATGCAGAACTCCCGGTGTGGCCTCATCCTCCCTGCTGAGCACCCACCTTCCCAACGAATGGCGCTGCGACCGTGATCGCGCCGTCGGCCACCGTCAGCGGCAATGCCGCGAGGCGACGTGGCGCCGGCCCGAACACGACCTGCGCATTCTGCCGCGGATCGTATTCGGAGTTGTGACAGAGACATTTCAGAACGTTCTTGTCGCCCTGCTCTTCCTTCACCCAGGCGGTGATCGGACATCCGGCGTGCGAGCAGATCACGGAGTAGCAGACGATGCCGTCAGGCGCGCGCGCACGCGTGGCATCGTCCAGCTCGTTCGGATCGAGCTTGACGAGCACGACTTCGTTCAGCCGCGAACCTTTGCGGACGACCGAGGTCTTCGGGTCCTGCGGCCAAGCGCGAACGGGCGGCCCGCCCAACGTCAGATCATCCGACTTGATGACCTGGCCGGCCTTGTCGCCTTCGGCGCGCACAAGCACATCGGCTTTTTGCGGTCGCTCACTGGCGCCGGGCTGATCTTCATCGTCGGCGGCTGCAGGCTCGATCGCGGCGAGACAGGCGCAGCCCGCGAGCGCGGTCAACAGCGCGCGGCGCGTCGGATCGGTGCACGACCCCACCGCATCGGATTCACCGCGTTGTTCGATGGAAGCGTTGGGGTTGGATTGCGACATGGCGCAAGCTGAACGTGCAACTCGGCCGAAAAGATGGCGGCACACCTTCTCGATGCGCGAACGCATGCGCAAAAAATACGCTGCAGCTTTTGGTTGATCGACTGCGCGCCGCTTCGCGATTGCGAAGGTCAGGGCTCGTTGACGAAGCTCAGCCTGCCGACAGGTTTCAGCGTCTTTGCATCAAATGTGCGGATCTCTGTTGCACCGCCTATATCGAGCGTGAGCACCAGCCGCTCGCCGGCGACGCCGGTTGCGACGATGCGGGCGCCTTTCGGCAGCGCAGCAGTGACGTCGGACATCGAAACGGGGCTTCCCTCGCTGCGATAAAGGCGGTAGCCGATGGCGATCAACACGACGGCCACGGCCAGTGCCGAGGTCAGGCCCGCGATCAGCATCATGCGCCGCACCCGCGCGATCAGCGCGGCCTGGTCGGGGGTCGGTTCGGTCACAGCGGTGTCGGTCATCACAAGGCTCTATGTCTTTGCAAGTTACTTCGCAGCAGGTCTCATCGAATGGCGGTCGGAAGCTGGAGGTCATCGTCGCTGGCGACGAGGGCTCGGCCCGGCTTGACCGCGTGCTCGCACAGCGCACTCCGGAGCTGTCGCGGTCCCGGCTGAAGGCGCTGATCCTCGCCGGTTCCGTGACCGTCAAGGACGCCGTCGTCCGCGACCCCGCTTATCATGTCGCTAGCGGCGATACGATCATAATCGACGTGCCGGAGGCCGCCCCCGCCGAGCCTCAAGGCGAGGACATCGCGCTCGATATCGTGTTCGAGGACGACGATATCATCGTCATCGACAAGCCCAGGGGCCTGGTCGTGCATCCGGCCGCCGGCCACGCCACGGGAACGCTGGTCAACGCGCTGATCGCCCATTGCGGCACCAGCCTGTCCGGCATCGGCGGGGTCAAGCGGCCGGGCATCGTGCACCGGCTCGACAAGGACACCACCGGGCTGATGGTGGTTGCCAAGAACGACCACGCCCACCAGTCGCTGACCGCGCAGTTCGCCGACCATGGCCGCACCGGCCCGATGGAGCGCGGCTACATGGCGTTCGCCTGGGGCGTGCCGAACCGGCCGCACGGCACGATCGACGCACCGATCGACCGCCACCCGCATGCCCGCGAGAAGATGGCCGTGCGCCAGGGCGGCCGCGAGGCGATCACCCATTTCGAGGTGCTCTCGAGCTTTGCCGGCCGCGACGGCAAGCCGGTCGCCTCGCTGCTGGCCTGCCAGCTCGAGACCGGCCGCACCCATCAGATCCGGGTGCACCTCGCCCATCTCGGCCATCCCCTGATGGGTGACAGCGTTTACGGCGCCCACTTCAAGACCAAGGCCGGACAGCTTGGCGCGGAAGGTAAGCACGCACTTACCGCGCTCGACCGGCAGGCGCTGCACGCCTATCTGCTGGCTTTGGAGCACCCCCGCACCGGGGAACTTTTACGCTGGGAGTCGCCCCTGCCGGAGGATTTGCTTCTCCTGGAACGGGCGCTGGCAGCGGCGGTATGACGCACCCCTCCCGGAAAAGGCCCGTCATGACAACAGGTTATACCTGCCACACGGGGACGTGACGTCAGCAATCCTTCCCTATCACGGACCGTTTAGTGTATGTTGCACCTGCGCTGAATATCCAGCGCGGAACATCGCAGCATGGCCGGCTTTAACCCAGCGGCCACCTGCCGGGCCCGCCGCTATCGGGGGTCTGAACCACTGGAGGGCGCTCGAATGGCCCGTACAGCTACGTTACCGGTCCTCAACGGAGAATCCGGTCTTTCCCGTTACCTCGCCGAGATCCGCAAGTTCCCCATGCTGGAGCCCCAGCAGGAGTACATGCTCGCCAAGCGTTGGCGCGAGCATGACGATCGCGACGCGGCGCATAAGCTCGTTACCAGCCATCTCAGGCTCGTGGCCAAGATCGCCATGGGCTATCGCGGCTACGGCTTGCCGATCTCCGAGGTCGTCTCGGAAGGCAATGTCGGCCTGATGCAGGCGGTGAAGCGATTCGAGCCCGAGAAGGGCTTCCGTCTCGCCACTTACGCCATGTGGTGGATCAAGGCGTCAATACAAGAGTACATCCTGCGTTCCTGGTCGCTCGTGAAGATGGGCACCACCGCGAACCAGAAGAAGCTGTTCTTCAACCTGCGCAAGGCGAAGAGCAAGATCTCCGCGCTGGAAGAGGGTGATCTCCACCCCGACCAGGTGAAGCTGATTGCCAAGCGCCTCGGCGTGACCGATCAGGACGTGGTCGACATGAACCGCCGCCTCGGCGGTGACGCGTCGCTCAACGCCCCGATCCGCGACGACGGCGAAGCCGGCGAATGGCAGGACTGGCTGGTCGACAACTCGCCCAACGCCGAAGCCCTGATGGCCGAGAGCGAGGAGTTCGATCATCGCCGCCAGGCCCTCAACGGTGCGATCGGCGTGCTCAACCCGCGCGAACGCCGCATCTTCGAGGCGCGTCGTCTGGCGGATGAGCCGATGACGCTGGAAGACCTCGCCGCCGAGTTCGGCGTATCGCGCGAGCGCGTGCGGCAGATCGAGGTCCGCGCGTTCGAGAAGGTGCAGTCGGCCGTCAAGGGCACGATCGCCCGGCAGGAAGCAGCTCTCGAAGCCGCGCACTAATCGCGCGACAAACGAGCCAACAGACACGAAAGCCGGCGGCAACGCCGGCTTTTTTGTTGCCTGTAGCAACCATTAAGTCGTGACGCCGGTTTCGCGCCAAGGCGTCCCGCGCTGTACGACGGTGTTGGCATAGATCAGC